>JBEKVL010000278.1:0-7843 GCA_049514055.1 Tepidisphaeraceae bacterium
GTCAAAACGATAGAACATACGTTGCGGCTGGCGCTGGGCGTAATAGCGGTAGATCTCGATGTTGCGGGCTCCCAGGTCGTGGGCCTTGATGACCGGTGCGTCATCCGGCCACGGTACATCCGAATTGTAAACCGGCTCCTCGGTGATGCGGTCGCCGGGCCGGTAACGGAACAGCACCACCGCCGGCCCGTGTACCTTCTGCGGGAGCTCCTCGTGGACGAACCAGAGCATGGTCGATTGGAAAGTCTCATCGTAGACGGCCGGGTTGAGTTCGTGCAGCGAGTTGAGCGAGAAACCGACAGAGAAGGCGATCCCGGTGCAGACGACCGTCGGGGCCATTTGCGGGAGGCGATCGGCCGTTGCTTGCAGACCTGCCAGCGTCAGGATAATGACGGCCGGCGCGACGATCATGGCGTAGTGTTCCAGGAAGAACGTATTGGGCACATAGACCGCGACGAAGACCACGAGCATGAGGCCGGCCATCCACAGCCGCTCGTGCCGCAGGGGGGCGCGACCGTTGTCCCGGGCAAGTTGTAAACTGTTTGTCTCAGGGCAGTTGTCATGCTGAGCGTACTCGTGAAGCATCCGGCTTTGGACTTCGCGGCCAGATCCCTCGCGAGTACGCTCGGGATGACGGTTTGTGATGCGGATGAAATTCCCGAAGAAATGAGTACGCCCCCGCAGCGCCAGCAGGCCGAGTGGAACCAGCAGTAGCAGCGGCCGGCCGGGCATCGTGGAATCGACGATCATCGGCGTCCACTCGGTCAGCCAGGTCTTCAGCAGCCGATCCGGCTGGTGCTTGGGGAGATAGGCGCGGAGTACATTGCGGTAATAGTCTCGCTTCTGGGCCAGCGGCGATTTGGATTCCAGGTCTGGATCGGATGCATAGAACCCGTATGAAGTGTGCGGCTGCTCGTTGTCGACGTACTCGACATAGGGCGTCCGCAGCCACCGGCCGGTCACGCCGTGGTCGAAAACCAGTTGCAATGCGAAAAACGGCAGCGTGCAAGCGATGGCCAGTCCGACAGTTAGCGCACCATGCCGCCAGGTGCAGGTACGCAGCCGCAGCAGGACGCCGATGGCTACCGGCGCGGCGAAGACCACCGCGTCGGCCGGCCGGATGATGAACGCCCAACCGGCCGCAATCCCCGCCATCGCCGCCCAGCGCAGCCGGCCGGTACGGACAAAGCGGATGCACGTCAGCAGCATGAGTAATCCGAACATGAGCATCGGCGGATGCGACATGACCAGGATGGAGAGCATCCGGAACCACGACAACGACAGCATCCACAGCGCGGCCACCAACGCCCAAAGCCCATCGAGCAGTTCGCAGGCCAACAAGTAGACCAGGCCAACGATGACACCACACACGCACACGGGCATGAGCCAGGTCGGGAGTCCGAGCCAGATCGTCGGCACATAGAGCATGGCCGTGCCGGGAAAATAGAGCGAGCAGTAGACCGGCTTGACGAAGATGTAGAAAGAGTCGAAGAAGTCGGCCAGCGGATGCTGGGGATACCAGAGGCGGAACCGCGCGAGGTGCTGCATGCCCAGGAGGTATGCCCCCTCGTCGTGCGTCTTGGGAAAGAAGTCGCGCTGTTGGAGGATGGCGGTCACGATGAAGTACGTCGTGGCCAGGATACAGATGGCGATGAACGTCCGCTCGCGGGCCTTGGGTGAGGATTGCCGGATACGCTCGAGCAGCGGGTAGATCCACCGGCTCACCGCTGGGACCGCGAAGACGGCTGTGGCGAGCAGTATCACGCCGAGCCGCGCGGGAGTGACGAGGCGGCCGTTGCCGAAACAGGTCCAGAGCGCGGCACCGCTGATCACGCACACAGGGATCCAAAGCACGCCCGCATCCCGTGGAACTGCGATGGCTGGGAACGGCGGTTTCGTGCTGGGCTTCGCGGGAGGCATTTGGAGGTGAGGATAGTGTGCGGAGCGCTAGGTTCCAAGACAGAACTCCGAACATGAACGCTGACGCACGGTCGCACGCCGCGTACAATGCAGCCGGTTCGCGGAGATGACACGAACCGAAAGGCAGCGGAATCACATGGCTCAGCGAATCGGCATTCTCACCAGCGGCGGCGATTGTCCCGGGCTCAACGCGGCCATCCGGGCCGTCGGCAAGGCGGCCGGCGAGATGGGCGACATGCGCGTGATCGGTTTTGCCAACGGATTTCGCGGCCTCGTCGAAGACCGCACCATCGAACTGGACGATCATCTGCTCTCGGGCATTCTCACCCACGGCGGCACCATCCTGGGCACCAGCCGCGACAAGCCCCACAGCATGCTCATCGACGGCAAACTCCGCGACATGACCGACACCATCGTCAAGACGTACAAGCGCTACCACCTCGACGCTCTCGTCTGTATTGGCGGCGGCGGCACGCAGAAGAACGCACTGCATCTGAAGAAGTCCGGACTCAAGGTCGTCACACTGCCCAAGACGATCGACAATGACCTTGCCGTGACCGATCGCTCCATCGGCTATGACACGGCCGTCGGCATCGCCACCGAGGCCATCGACCGTCTTCATTCCACGGCCACGAGCCACAGCCGCATCATCGTCGTCGAGGTCATGGGCCATCGCGCCGGCTGGCTGGCGCTCGAGTCCGGCACTGCCGGCGGCGCCGATCTGATCCTGATTCCCGAGATCCCCTACGACGTCGAGAACGTCGCGCGGGCGATTCGCCAGCGGGCGAAGAAGGGCAAACACTTCAGCATCGTCGTCGTCGCCGAGGGCGCAATGTCCCGTAGCGATGCCTCGCGCGTCGATAAACTGGTGCGCCGAAAAGACAACGCTCGCACCAGCGCCGACAAGGAAGAGGCTTCCGAGCGGCTGCGCGCATTCCACGAGGGCCATGTCAACCACACCATTGAACTGACGCGGCAACTGGAAGCACTGGCCGGCCAGGAGTCCCGGCTGACGATCCTCGGCCACCTCCAGCGCGGCGGCACGCCATCGGCGCTGGACCGTGTATTCGCCACCTGGCTGGGCACGCGCTGTATCGAGATTCTCAGGAAGGAGCAATACGGCGTGATGCTGGCCCTTCAGGGCACCGAACTCCGCCCGGTGGCGCTGGAACAGGTCGCCGGCAGGAAGAAACTGGTTCCGCGGAATCATCCCCTCGTGCAGGCGGCAATACTGGTGGGGACGGCGTTTGGCGACTGACCGGCGCAGCCCGGCGATCTCGCTACCGGGCGTGCGGATTCATGATGTCCGGAACCTGGGCGTACTCATTGGTTCCCATTTGTACCGTCGTCCCCGGCTCGGCGGCGGCGCGGGTGAACACGCCGCGGTCCACGAAGTCGCAATGGCCGTCGCCAAACAGCACATTGCCACGGTTGGAACCGTGGCGATTGCTGAGCAGGTCGCCCTTGAACTGTCTGAGCTCGGCGACCTCGAAGCTGCCCTTGTCGATGTAGGCGGAGTTCTCCTCGATGGCCAGGATCTTCTCTGACGGACGGAGGATGGTCATCTTCGGGGGATTCATGTCCCAGTGCGACCAATGCATGAAGACCGTGTCGTTCAGAACGTAGCTGTAAGGATAGTACATGGCGAAGGTACGCCGGCCGCGCAGCATGGGGTCGTCGGAAGGGCACAGGAGCAGCTTGTACGTGGTGCCCTTGCTCAGATACTGCTTGATCAGGCTCCCATCGAAGGCATCGGGGCTGTACCAGGCAACCCAGGCCCTGTTGTTGCCGATGCCGCCGCAGTCGGGGTCGTGTCCGGCACAGGGGAGATAGCCCTTGGCGTCGGCATGGTATTGCAGGAAGACCATGCCCAGTTGCCGCATGTTGGATGCGCAGACGGTGCGGGCCGCCGCCTCTTTGGCCCGAGTGAGGACTGGCAGCAGGATGGAGATCAGCAGGACAATAATGCCGATGACCACGAGTAATTCGACGAGTGTGAACGCCTTACGCCTCAACGACATGCGAACCTCCGCGATCAACCGGGCCGGACGGCCCAAACAAGAAATGCCCGCATAACGTACCTTGACGGCGGGGCAAAGGCAACAACTTTTCGATGGTGGTCCCTGGTTGTTCTCATGGAGAGTGCCATAAGATCATGCCTGCAAGCTGTTTACAGCAGGTCGGGACCGGCACCGCATTTGAGGCAAGTTGACAACGCGGGGCTGGTATGCTCTGATTCACGGGTTGTTTGTTCCGCCGAGGTCCCGCCGTTTGGCGGGGCGCGGGAGACCCACATGTCCAAGTCGAGGCGCCTGCAACCAAGGCGCAAGCGACAGGACCGGGGCGCAGGAGCCGGGCAAGAGGCTCCAGGGCACTTTCAGGCCCTAGCCCGTCAGCTAATCTCGCAGGCGGCTGAAAGCACAACGCAACGCTCTCCTGCGCGGCCAACTCCATGGCCGCACAAACCCGAGCGCCGTTTGTGCGGGTTGAACCGACGGATATGCCCGCCGGGCAGGACTGGCAGGCAGTGGCCGTGGGTTCTCTCGGGTTGTGTGCATATGAACAGCGCTGTTGCATCCGCCGGCAAGCCCCTGGCTTTGTCCCTGCTTTCGAGTCATCGGCCACGCAATGTTTCGTGGCTCCAAGCGGCCGGGTTGCTCTTTGGCGACTGGGGCACCTCTCGCCTGTACGTCCTCGGTCTGGCGTTCTTCTTTGCCAGCCGGACGAGTTTCTACCTCATTTGCGCCATGTCGGGTTTGATCCTGGCCATCGGCTGGGCGTATACCCAGATATGCCGCATCTACCCCGACGGCGGCGGGGTGTATACGGCGGCCAAACACAAGTCACGCGTGCTGGCGGTTGTCGGGGCACTGCTTCTGTTCGCCGATTACACCGTGACGGCATCCCTGTCCGTGCTCGATGCGTTCCACTATTTCGGATTGCCGTTGAAGTCCCATGTGGAGAACTCGGCGGCCGTGTCGGCAGCGCAGGCGGGCGATGCCGCGGTTGTCGAAGATGCAGGTTCGCGCATTCGCGTGTTCGACAAGGCCGAGGAGAAACCACAGACGCCCGCGGAGAAAGCCGAGCAGGTCCGCGAGTCGCAGTTGTTCCACATGGATTCGCCGGGCCTGTGGGCCATCATCGCCATCGCCCTGATCGGCCTGTTCAACGTGCTGGGCCCGAAGCATACCGGGTCTTTTGCCGTCGTTGCCGCCGTGGGGATGGTCATTATCACGCTGATTATTGTGGGCGGCGGCATCGTTCACGTCGACTGGCGACAATTGCCGGGGCGTGTCGGCACGCTGAACCACTCCCCGGCCGCCATGTGGGTGGCGTTCGTGTCGATCGTGCTGGCGTTGTCGGGTGTCGAGGCCATCGCCAATCTGACCGGCGTGATGAAACAGCCGGTGGCCCATACCGCACGCAAGGCCATCTGGGTCGTGGCGCTGGAGGTGGCCGTCTTCAACATCGTCCTGGCCGCGTTCATGTGCAGCATCAAACCGCTGGCCTACGACGCACACAAGGAAGATATGCTGGCGTTTCTGTCCAAAGTCTACATGGGCCCGTGGGGCGAATGGCTGGTGCGCATCATCGGCGGTACCCTGCTGCTGTCCGCTGGCAACACCGCGATCACCGACATGATCTCGGTGCAGTATCTCATGGCCCGCGACGGCGAGTTGCCGCAGGTCTTGCAGGGGCTCAACCGCTTCGGCGTGCCCTGGGTTCCAACCATCGTGGCCGCGGGCGTGCCGATCCTCGTCTTGGTCGTCAGCCACGACCTCGAACACCTGGCCGCCCTGTATGCAATCGGCCTCATCGGCGCCGTGGCGATCAACGTCACCCTGTGCGCGTTCCATCCGCGATTGCGGCGCATGCGCCGCAAGGGGCCGATGATCGTGCTGGGCGTCGTCCTGCTCGCAATCTGGGTGACCCTCGCCGCGACGAAGTTGCACGCGCTGGCCTTCGTTACCGTCGTGCTGGCGGTGGGGCTGTCTCTGCGGCAGGCGACGCGCTGGTGGGCGGCGCGCAAGGGCGCCAAGCCAACGCTCCTGCGCCAGGCGATCATCGAACAGCTTTCCCCGGCAGACTGGGCGCGCCCGAGGATTCTTGTCGGAACCTATGGGTCCGAGCAACTGGCTCCCGCGGCGCTCGAACTGGCCAAGGCCGCCGGCGCTGCCCTCGTGGTCTGCTTCATCCGCCAGGTAAGCCTGTCGGTGAAGTGGGATCGCCCGCTTTCTATCGACACCGACATGGCGGCCCAGCGGACTTTCGTGAAGTTCCTGGATCTCGGCCACACGGCCGGCGTCCCCATTATTCCCGTCTACGACCAGGGCCCGGAGGCGGCGGAACTGATCGCGGAAAGCGCGGCCATGAATTCCGTCGGCAAGATACTCATCGGCTCCAGCCGGCGCGGCGCCCTCTACACCGTCATCAAGGGGCGCTTCCAGCAGAACCTCGAAGCGCTGCTGCCGTCGGACATCCAGGTCGAGGTGCTTTCGCCGGACCATTTTCCGGCGCACGCGACGGCGTAGCGCCAGTTCTGTCCCATGGATGTTGCCGCTCCGTTTTTGCCGGGCAGACGCAAGCCTGTCGTCTGCGGGAGCGGGATGGCTCCAGGTCTGTCCGAAATCCGGGGGCGTGACCGTTCTCCCGGGAAGGGCTGGAAAGACCGGAATCGCTCTGGGAACGCCGAGCCCCGGCTCGGCTCTGTCCGTACAGACCACCGAGAGCCCGGATCTTTGGTCACGCCCGGATCCGGCAAAATACGGAGTTTCTGTTGTGCCCGTGGGTCGGCCTGATTATAATGACTCACGAGTGGGTTGCCCACGTCGCACTTGGCACGTTGCCGAGATGTCGAAATTTTTTAAGAGACAGCAGTAGGAAGGGCCTCATTACCTCGTGGGATGGGTGCCGATTGGTTCACGAGTTTTTGCTAAGGAGATTCAAATGTTTGACTTCAGAAGCAGGTTGTTTGGAGTAATCCTCGCGGCCGCGGCCGCCGGATCGCTGGTAGGTTGCGAATGCTGCGGCCCCAAGAAACCCGCCCCCGCGCCGATGCCCGCTCCGGTTGTGGAGGCGCCCAAACCCGGCTGTAAGAAGGTCGTCTTCGCCTATCCGTCTGGTGATCCGCGGACCAGCATCGCCCTTCTCGAGAAGTGCATGCCCCCCGAACTTGTGGCCGGCGTCCCCTGTGAGTTCACCCTCACCGTGATCAACCAGAGCGAGACCATGTGCCTGGAGAACGTCGTCGTGACCGACAAGTTCCCGGCCAACCTCAAGTTTGACAGCGCCACCCCGGCGCCCGATGCCGCGTCCGACACGCTCCGCTGGACCTTCCCCAAGATGAACCCCAGGGAAGTCAAGGTCATCAAGGCCAGGGCGACCGCCACCGATGCGGGCAACATCCTCCAGTGCGTCGCCATGACCTGCACCCCGACCGCCTGTGTCGAGGTGGTCGCGACCAAGCCAGCCCTGAAGCTCGTTAAGTCCGCTCCGGCCGAGGCCCTCCTTTGCGACCAGATCCCGGTCAAGTTGACCGTGACGAACACCGGTTCGGGCCTTGCCAGGGACGTTGTGGTCGTTGACAACCTCCCGGCCGGTCTGACCACCGTCGACGGTCAGAGCGCGGTCACCGTGCCGGTCGGCATGCTCGGCCCGAATCAGTCCAAGGACATCATGATCGTCGCCAAGGCCAGCAAGACCGGCAAGTTTGACAACTCCGCCACGGCGAGCGCTGCGGGCGGCCTCAAGGCCGACTCCAACAGCACCTCGACCGTCGTCAAGCAGCCGGTGCTCGAGATCGCCAAGAAGGCCCTCCAGGAAAAGGTCATGGTTGGTCGTGGCACGGGCAACTTCACGCATGAAATCACCGTTACCAACAAGGGCGATGCGGTCGCCATGGGCACCGTGGTTGTCGATACCC
>JBEKVL010000279.1:0-7832 GCA_049514055.1 Tepidisphaeraceae bacterium
ACTTCTCGCGGCGACAATGCGGTCGTTTTCGTTTGTAACTGCCGCACAACACAGGAGATACAGCTTCGCGGTCGTGATCTCTGGTCCCCGCGAGTGTAACCCCGCTTTGAACCACGCCCAAATCCTACATACGACAGAGGAATGAAGATGCTCACCGTCAGGCTGAATGACGCGGATGCGGCCAGGCCCTCGACCACGAGCCCTGCCCGATCGAGCCATGTCTCACGTGCAGGCTTGAGGCCTGCACCGCAACGGAGGCGGAAGCATTGTGCAGGCACCCCTGCCTGCTCTTTGAGTCCTCCAGAGGGCAGGCTGGAAGCCTGCACCATCGCCACGCGACTTCGGTCGGGATGAAGCAGGCTGCGGCAACGCCACCCGCATTTCCCGGTATCGACTATGGACCTCAACCCAAGGAGAATCTCGATGTTTTCGCGCAACCTTTCCCGTCGTTCGATCCTGCAAGCGGGCTTCGGCGCCGCGGCCGTCTGCACGGCCGGGCTGGATGTCCTGGCATTCATGGCCGACGCCGGCAAGAAGATCCCCGTCGCCGTGCAGCTCTACTCGGTTCGCGAGGCCCTGGCCAAAGATCTCCCGGGCACGCTCGAAGCAATCGGCAAGATCGGCTTCAAGGCGGTCGAGTTCGCCGGCTACTACAACCGCAAGGCCGCCGAGCTTCGCAAGATGCTCGATGACAACGGCCTGAAGTGCTGCGGCACGCACACCGGCCTGGACACGCTGCTGGGGGACAAGCTGGCGGGCACGGTCGAGTTCAACAAGACCATCGGCAACAAGTTTCTGATCGTGCCCTGGCTGCCCGAGGACAAGTTCGCCACCGACGAGGCCTGCAAGAAGACGGCTGCCCAGTTCGATGAACTCGCGGACAAGGTCAAGGGCGAAGACATGCGCATCGGCTACCATGCCCACGGCGGCGACTTCAAGAAGACCGGCGATCAGACGCACTGGGACACGTTCTTCTCCAACGCCGGGAAGAACGTCATCATGCAGCTCGACATCGGCAACTGCCTCGACGGCGGCGGCGACCCCTACGCGATCCTCAAGAAATTCCCCGGCCGCTGCGCCTCGATCCACATCAAGCCCCACGGCGGCAAGAAGGGCGCGGTGCTGGGCGAGGACGAGGTGCGCTGGACCGAGATCTTCCAGCTCTGCGAAACCGTCGGCGGCACCGAGTGGTACATCGTCGAGTACGAGGAGGATCCGAAGCAGACCGACAGCATCAAACGCTGCTTCGAGAACCTGCAGAAGATGGGCAAGTGCTAACTGAAGTGGGACCGGCGTTTGCGCTGGCCGTGATGTCTTGAATATGACAGCTTGAGTGCGGGCCGGCGTGATACGCCGGCCCCATTTGTTCCTTACTCCAGGGTTGGCCGGACGATTTCGCCGCGGAGTTGGGCCTCGCCGAGTTCCTTTTCGTAGACGCCATAGAACATGCTGCACGAGTCGAGCCAGAGGGTCAGGCGGTGCAGGTCTTCGGAGGACAACTTCACGTCGTAGTGGCCTTTTTCGAGGATGGCGTAGAGCTTCGATGCTTTCGCGCCGAACTGGCCGGGAATGGTGCGGAGATCCTGGCCGTAGGAGGTGAAGCCATATTTGCGGGCCAGACTGTTGAAACTCGCGTAGAACTTCTTTTCGATGGGGTCGCGGGCGAGATTGATGGCCTTCTTCTCGCGGTGACACTCGACGCAGTTGCGGTCGAGCACGCCCTGGACCAGGCGCGGATAGCTGAAGGGATTGGAGCCGTCGACATCGGGCTTGAGCGTGGACGGTGGCCGGCCCATGGCGATGGGGGCGAAGCGGGGTTGCGACGGGACCCGATTCTTCGGCTCGTGGCAACCGGCGCAGACGAGCCGCTCGCCTTCGTGGAGATAGGTGGCCGAGCGCATGGACTGGATGGCCAGGCCACGTTCGTCGAGAGCCTGGAAGAAGAGCTCGCGGTTGGCGGGGACGGTGAAGTGGGCCGAGCCGTCGGATTCGACGGGGACGGTGCCGAGGACGTGGCGGACGGGGACGACCGAGTCCTCGGCGCCTTTGACGCGGAGGCCGGTCTCGTGCGGCGGGCCGCCCGAGGGGACGGTCATGGGGAAAAGCTGGTAGACGCGGAGAGAGTTGATCTTCGTGCCCTCCGGCCAGGGGAGCATGCTTTCGTAGACATTGAGCACGGCGATCGTGGCGGTGGGGACGGTCGGCTCGGGTCCCTGGCCGCTGCCGGGGGCATGGCGCGCGGGCGAGGCCAGCGCCGGCGGGGCCGGCGGGGCGAGGCGCGGCCGCAGGGGCATGGGGCTCTGGCAGGCGATCAGCGGGTCGCGGTAGATCAACTCGCGGTTGCCGAAGGAATCGACGAGGTAGATGCCGTAGTTGCCGGCGTCGCGGCTGCCGGAGGCACGCTCGGCGCTGTAGGTGCAGAGGTAGAAGTCCTCGCTGAGCGGCCAGGCGGCCGCGTAGGCCTCGTAGCCGCCCTGGCTCTCGGGGAAGGCCACATCCGGGGTGATGCGGCGGACGGAATCCATCGAGCCGTTGTCGCCGCGGTCGGGGTCAATCAGCACGAGCGAGCCGAACGCCTGGCCATGGTGCGGGGCGGCGGTGGCGATGAACTTGCCGGAATTGGGGATGGCCCGGACATTGACTTCCATGTCGGGGCGCTCGCGGCGCGGGGCGAAATTGCCATGCACCGCCCGCGAATCCCGGCCATCGAGCGTGGTGATCCAGGGCTGATGGGCCGTGCAGCCGTGGCGGTCGATGTAGTCCCAGCGGGTGTAGATGATACGGCCATCGTTGGTGACGCTCGGATGCCACTCGTTGGTTTCGTGCGGGCTCAGGCCCGTGATGTCCGAGCCGTCGGCGGCCATGTCGTACAGCGTGTAGTTCGGGCAGACCCGGCCGCAGCGCAGGTAGCCGCCGCGGCGCTCGGAGATGAACGCGAGCCGGCCATTGGGCAGGAAGCACGGGTCGAAGTCGTTCCAGGTGCCATCGGTGAGCTGGCGAAGATCGGAGCCGTCGGTGTTGACGCGGAAGACGTGGTAGCAGCGGCCCTCGACTGCGTGGCCTTTCGTGGAGTCGGTGTGGTGAATGTGCTTGCGGTCGCCGGTGCATTCGACGTAGGCGAAGGCGATGGACTTGCCGTCGAAGGAAAGATCGGGAGACAGGAACGATCCGCCCTCGGTGTCCTCGCCCTTGAGATTGCCCATGCCGTCGAAGGTGAGGTTCCACTTCTTCAGCGGGCCGCCGGAGAGCTTCTGGCCCTTAAGCCGGCCATTGGCGACGACCGAATCGGCCAGCACATCGCGAACCGCGAGGTCGGTGCCGAACGGGTTCGACAGCACATAGACCCCCCCGCCGGGGTTCTGGGCCATGCCGTAGTACTGGTCGCACATGTGCGGGAAGAGGGCGCGGTGTCGCTTCATGAACAGGAGCTTGTCGAAGTCGAGGAGCGGATTGCGGAAGGCGGCCAGGCGGCGGGCGCGGCAGGCATCGGCGAAGAGGACGAAGCGGGCGGCGGCGCTGTCAACGGGAACGGCCGCCGAGGCGGACTGGAGCGACTGGAGTTGTGGGAGCAGGCTGGCGATGGCGGCGTCGTTGGGGCGGAGGTGTTGGATTTCGGTGATGAGCGAGAGCGTGCGGCGCAGGACGATATCCAGCGGATCGCGGTCGGCCGCGAGGACCAGCGATTCGGGGCGGAGCGTCTCGGGGGCGTGCTTGTCGAAGCGATCGCGGTGATGGAGGTCGTACTGGAGCGTGGCGAACTGCGACTGCCACTCGGCCACGAGATCGACCGCGGGCCAGGCGTCGAGGAAGGCTTTCATGCCGTTGAGCGAGAGCAGCAGCGTGCGGCGGTAGCCCTGGACCTGCTGTTGGAGTTCGACGGCCTGCTTGAGCGATTCGGGATCGGCCTTGGCGACGTATGGCAACAACTGTTGCCATTTCTCGTCCAGCGGCGCCAGTTGCTGGAGCATGGTGTCGGGGGCGGCGAAGCGGTCGGGCAGGGCCTTGGTCAGTTGGGCGATGGCCGGGCGGAAGGAGGCGGGTTCGGCCGAGACGGTCGGGCCGAGGGCGTCGGCACAGCGGCGGGTGCGCTGGTAGAGGTCGAGCCAGCGGGGATCGTTGGGAGCGGCCTTGGCCGCGGCGAGCGTGCCCAGTTCGGCGCGAAGCACTTGGGCGATGGGACCGGCCGCCACCAGGGCCTGGGCGATGATGGTGCGTTCGATGGTGGTGTCGGCCGCCTTGGTGAGCCACTCGCGTTCGCGGCCATTGCCGACGTCCTGGGAAAATGCCTTGCACTCGGCCGGGAAATCGCGGGAAAGCTGCGCCCACAGGGCGACGGCGGGATCGTCCATTCCCTGGAGCACGTTGAATCGGGCCGCACCGAGCGAACGGTCGGCGTCGAGCCCGACCCAGGCTTCAAATCGCTCGTACTTCCCGGCCAGGTCGACGCAGACATCGCTGTCGGCGTGGACCCAGATGCCATGGGCGAAGGTCCGGTCGCCGATCTTCAGCGGATGCTTCTGCCAGTTCTCGTTGACCAGGTACTGGCCCCAGCCGACCTGGACGGCCAGCGGCTTGAGATCGGCCAGGCGGACTTCCTTGCCGTCCTTGGTGATCAGCTTGGCCTCGCCCCAGATGTGGCAATTGCCGGTTTGTTTCTCGCAGATACCGACGAGGCGGAGCTTGTCGACGCCGGCGACGTTGACCGAAACCTGCTGCATGGGCTTCTCGGGCGTGATAAGTTCGGAGACGAACGGCTTGAACGTGCCCGTGGGCTGCGCCTGCCGGGCGATGAACTGCTGGCACGACTCGCGGGCCGCCAGCATGGCCTGCGGCCAGGTGGGCCGGGTGGTTGGCGCGGGTTTATCCTGGGCCATTACCAGGAGCGGAACGAGGAGAACGACACATGCGAGAAGGTGTTTCATGTTGCGGTCCTGCCGTGGTTGCTCGGAACGAGAGCCGTCGGGAGATTGTACCGCGGAGGGCTCACTCAGTTGCCAGTTGCCAGTTGATGGTTGCCAGGGGCAAATGACGAAACTCGAAATTCGAATTACGAATGAATGGGCAAGCTCGAATGTCGAATTCAGGATTGAGGCATGGGGTTGGGGACATCGCGAAAAAGATGTTTGGAGGCTCGTGGTTTCGGGGACTTGAGACGTAAGGGGCTTCCGGAAAAGTGGTTATGAGTGTCCAGGCGCGTCGGCGACAGGGAAAACAAGCCGTCCTTTTCCCGTCCCATTCAGTCCCCGATCAGTCCCGTTGGGACCTGGGCGGGTCCGGGGGTGGCGAAAGAAGAAGTTATTTCGGGGTGGCTGGCAGAGGCGTTCCGGGCGTAAGTGACTGGTAGGATTGGGGTTGCGTCTTATGAAGCAATGGAGAGAGGCGGGAAAAGCGCCCCCAAAGCGCCCCCAAACCCTCCCCAAAATCACCCCCGATCCTCGCCCGAGCTACTCCCGAATCACCCCTTGGGGTTGACGTTTGGCGGAAATCGTCACGCGGGGCGGCCAGGACGGGCTGATGGTGCGGCGGATATTCGGTTGTTAAAGAGCGCGAGACGGTATCTGTATAACATAGTGCGAATCAGAATGCAATTAGAAAATTCATATTTTTGGTATTTTTGTCTGTGGCGGGTGGGGGTTGGGTTCATGGCTTCAACCACGAAGGGCCACTGAAGACCACGAAGAGGAGAGGGGTTTCGCAAAGGCAGGACGCGGGGAGAGCCGGTCTTCTTTGCGGCTTGGCGGCTTGGCGTGAGGTCAAGAATGTGAGGGTGTGGCGGCGGGATGGGAATGGCCAGGGAGTTTGCGGAGAATGGCCACAAAAAGCACAAGAGACGCAAGGATGAACAAGGAGGATACCACTCCCGCGCTGGTTTGCCGCTGAGCTTTTCAGCCTTTTGTGCATTTTAGCAGCCATCATCGACTACCAACTATCCACTACGGGGACGTCCGTGGCGAATCTGTTGGCGGGAAGAGAATGGAACCACAGAGATCACGGAGACGGGGTTGGACAGCGGGAAGGGCCGGCGGGAATAATGCGGGCTGGATCTCGCCTCGTTTCATTCTCAATCAATGGGTCTTGTCTTCGGGGACGTGACGAGAGACGAGTTCTTTGAACTGCTGCAATTGGGCGGCGCCGGCGAAGGCGCGGCGGGGGATGGCAACGAGCTTGCCGCTGCGCAAATGTAACCAGATTGATCGCTTCGTTTCGAGCAAGCCATAAATAGATGTCCAAGGTACGCGCCATTCAATGTGCGGCGTGATGCCAAGCATGCCGGACTCGTTGAATTGAAATCGCTGCTCGCGGCCAAGGTCGGGATTCCTGCGAAAACCGCGCGGCGAACCTGCCATATTGCCGCGGCCGCGTAACAACTCATAGGGCACTATGCAGATCAGCGCAAGTGGCAGAAATGCGAACAGCCAGACGAGTGACAATGTGCAGACGGCGTAAATGGCGGCAATCATCCACAGCATCGGAGCACCAAAGAACCCCGAGACGGCAGCGTAAAGTTGCCAGCGCGGCCGAGGACACGGCTGCGGGAGATTGGGATCGGGCGGAACGAGCGGAATCACCGGACTTCTCAGATCCTCGTATTCGTATTGAAAGGTCAGGTTCATGGATCACCAGAGTCAGACAGGGACGGCACGTACGGGGAGATTCCCGGCGGCAAACATGCGGAATTGTTGAAGCTCCTGCGGATCGACAAAGGCGCGTTTGGGGACAATTTGCCAGAGTGTGCCCGGCCGCTCGAACAGGAACAATTCCGGGGTTTCGACAAAGGAGAGAAAGCCCGACCAAGCCATCGTCGTGGATTCGAGGCCAGTGGCAAAGCAGAGCCCCGCCGAAGACCAGGTTAGTTGAAACTGACGGGACGGTCTTTCGGCTTTGTTCGTCGCGCGCCAGCGAACCATGATTACGTATGTGAGCACCAGCCACAGAACGGACACTCCCAACAGGATGAAGACGATCGTCACACGCGGGTCGTCCGGCGTCTCTGTGCCGTTGGCGACATGGGCCGGGATGGGGTGCCGAGCGCGGATGAGCACGAAGGCCGCAACAATGAATACAATGAAAATAAACCATCCAAAAAGCCCTCGTGACATGGTCGCCGGAGGCGGCGGAGTCCGACATGCGAAGGCTGTGGCGACGTGGCTTGCTTCGCGAGAATCCTCAGGGCTTATCGAGAACGCGTGCATAGCACCTCTTGGCTACTATGATAAACTTGACGTGTGTCCGTCACAAGGCGTTGATCGATGGAAAAGTGTGGGTGGTAAGAATTGATCCAGTCTGGCTAGCGGAATGGGTACGAGGAGTGAGTTGGAGCAAATCATGGATCACCTGGTTGTGATCGAGCCCGCGCCGGATGGCAGTTTCTCTGCTTATGTTCCGGACCTGCCGGGGTGCGTCTGCTGCGGGGATACGCTGGAGGATGGGTCGGAGTACCGACCGCATGGGCGGGACACCCATGCCACGAGATTCGGGCGGCCAGAGCCGTCTTCTGGAAGAATGGGAACGCCTTCAGGGGGTTCAACAGGAGCGTGGAAACAGCGCGGCGGAGTAACCTCACCCCCCCACCTCTTCCGCGTTCTTCTTGACACGTAACTCCAGTCGCGCTGAAATGTTACGGAGCAAGGAGGCCAAGCATGGGTGCTTTTGGACACGAACTGATGCGGCGTTCGCCGCTGGCCAGTGTGGTGCTGGACATCTGCGACTTCATCTTTGACGACACGTTACTCAAATCGATCTGGGAAGCGCATCGTGGCCGCTGCTGCGAGGACACGCTCAAATTCGAGGACTTCCTGCGAATGATGCGCGATGCCCTGATCCGCTATGGC
>JBEKVL010000280.1:0-7814 GCA_049514055.1 Tepidisphaeraceae bacterium
GGCCAGGACGTCCTGGCACACGGCTTCGTCGAGAACGAACAACTTCAGTTGAAGTTCCTTGAGAAGTCGCCGCAGCCGGCCGCGTTCGTAGGGTTGTGAAAGAGCAAAACACGCTTCGGTCAAGACCGGAGTAATCAGGAACAATCCCTTGTTGGCCAGGCGCGCGGCATCGTTAATTGCCTGAGCATGCAGGCGGTCTTCTTCATCGACCAGACCAATCAGGACATTGGTATCCACGAGGATCATCTGGAATTCCGGCCGCCCACATGCGAGGCGAAGGCCCTGGCGAAGGCAGTTCGATCGTGTACGTCGAAGTTCCTGCGCGGCCGTGATGGCGGAGTGGGGATATCCGCATGAATCCGCTCGATCATCCTGCGGACATCGCGCGGGGCAAGCGCTTGCTGTTGGGACTCGTAAGCAGTCCGAATGGCATTCCGGACCAGTTGCGACAACTTGATGCCCTGGTCCCGCAGGGCCTGCACCCGCTGGACGTCCGCGTCATTCAGTCTGACATTGACCAATCGCATGGATAAGATGTAAAGATCGTTTGTCTTTATGTCAAGGCGTGCTACTACGATGCCTTTGTGCTGCCGGTGGATGATCTTGGGCGATCATCTGAAAAATCGCTCCAGATTTCGTGCTCCGTGAAGGATTCTCAATACCTCGATCCCGTCAGCGGTGGGCCGGTAGAAGATCAATATTCTCTCGAAACCCGTGATCGGCCAGGAACGCAGGCCGGTGTAGCGCGGGTTGGAGAATTCGCGCAAAGCACCCATTCCCGGCATGCGCAGGAGTGCTTCGTAGGACCGCCGCACGGAGTGCAGAAAACGGATGGCGACATCAAGGCTGTTTGTCGCGTAGTAATCGGCTATTTCGGCGACGTCTTTGTCCGCTCGTCGCGCACAAGGAGACGGGCCATGATTAGTCCGCCTTTGAGGCGCGGCTCGCCCTGAGTTGGCGGATCTGCTCGGCCTCCCAATCGGCCGGCGTAACTTCCCGGGCCGAACCGTCGAGTCCCTCGCCAAGTTTGGCTTCCAAATCCTCGTGATTTGCCACGGTTACGCGGCTGGGTAATTGCGTGGTCGAGTCGAACAGATCAACATCGGCTCGCACGAGAGACGACAGATATTCCGTCAAAGTCGCGTACCCGGACTCGGCCGCGCGGGTTTGCGCTTTGGCCCGCAGTTCCTCATCAAGCTCGATCGTCAGGGTCATGGCTTGCACCTCATTGCCTGAGTTTAGTCCGCGTCGCCGATGGGTCAACTGAAAGACGGGTTCAACTCCTCCGAATGCTGATCGTATCGTTCTAACCGAAGCAGAAGGAGTTGGACATGGCGGCCTTGCGGCGCCAGGCGCGGAGGGCACCGAGCCCGCCGAGCAGGGCCATGCCTGGCCAGACGGCGGCGGGAAGCGGCACGCCCGTCGGGTCCGAGGGTGGATCGCCGAACGGGGAACTGACGGACTCGAAGTGTGCCATGAGAGAGCCGGATTGTGTGCCGCCGCCATTCGGGCCGATCGTCGTCTCGAGCAGGGTGATCTCCACGGTCTTGGCCGGACCAAGGTTGATGAACACTGGAGCGCTGGCCCAGAGATGCAGGGTGTCGGCGTAGGAAATGTTGATGTCCCAGTCCTGGGACATCGAGATCGGAGCGACAACCGTTGCAGGGGCCAGCGCGTTATCGGGCGTGTAAGTCAACGTCAAGTCGCGTTCGATCGGCGCAGCCCCGGCCACCCATGCCGCGTTCCAGCGATTGTAGCCGACAATAAAATCGTAGGCATTGATAGCAACATCCAGACCACCCGCCACGCTGCTGCTGAACGAAGAGATCGTGCCCGCACCCGGATTGATCAACAACTGGTCGTATTGAGTGCCGTCATTCCAATTGGGATCCTGGCCCATGCTCACCGTGGTGACGCCGCTCATGCTCCAACTGAGCGTATCGGCTCTGGCGGCGACCGCCGCCGACAGAGTGATGGCCACGGTTGCAATCGCGAACGTCCATTGTACGAAACCTCTCACCTGACACGCTCCTCTCATCATGAGAAAACGACCCTGTTGCAAAGATTGCCGCGCTCGCACGCTCCGGCAAGTTGAAGACGCTCCAACGGATCCCTCATTTCGGCGCGACTAAGCAGAATGATATAATACGCCTTACGGCGAATGCAAATGTGTTTTCCGTCATCATTGATTGCCGAGTCTACGTCGGAAATCTATCGGTGTCGTTACGTGATTAACAGATGGTTCTTATGGGACGTGTTTGCCGCATTGCCGGACGTCAGGGCGGATTGAGGAAACCGCGATTGGCGCGGGATGCGATAGCTCGCACCGTAAGAGTTGGAGCGGTTTTCGAGTGGGTGTAGCGTTGTGATGCAGGCTGCCAGCCTGCTTGGCAGCGGCAAGCTGGAAGCCTGCACCAGCCGCTACGTCAATGTGAAAACCGCTCTAGTTCGCGAACCGTTTGATGATGATCGTGTCGTTCTGGCCGCCGAATCCGAAGGAGTTGGACATGGCGACGTCGCAGCGGGCCTTGCGGGCTTTGTTGGGGACGTAGTCCAGGTCGCATTCGGGGTCGGGCGTGTCGAGGTTCATGGTGGGGGGCAGGATGTTGTCGCGGATGGCCAGCACGCAGGTGATCAGCTCCACGGCGCCTGCGGCGGCAATGAGGTGGCCCATCATGCTCTTGATGCTGCTGATGGGGACGTTCTTCGCGATGTCGCCGAAAACCGTTTTGATGGCTGCCGTTTCGTTGCCGTCGTTTTCCTTGGTGCCGGTGCCGTGGGCGTTGATGTAGTTGATGTCGGCCGGGGAAAGGTTGGCGTCGCGCAGGGCTTCCTGCATGGCAAACACCGCACCCATTCCGTCGGGGTCCTGATCGGTGATGCGGAAAGCGTCGGCCGTCGAGCCATAGCCGACGACCTCGGCCAGGATCCTGGCACCGCGTTTCGTGGCGTGTTCGAGCGTTTCGAGGATGACCATGCCCGCGCCTTCGCCCAGGACAAAGCCGCCGCGGGCGAGGTCGAACGGGCGGGACGACTTGCGTGGGTTTTCGTTGTAGGTGGAGAGAGCGGTCAGGCGGTTGAAGCCGGTGACGCCGAAGGGGTGGATCATGGAATGAGCGCCGCCGCCGATCATGATGTCGGCATCGCCGCGGCGGAGGATCTGGGCGGCCTCGCCGATGGCCTGGGTCGAGGCGGCGCAGGCGGTGAGGCAGTTGAAGGCCGGCCCGCGAGCGCCCGTGAGCAGCCCCAGATGCGACAGGGGCATGTTGGGCTCCTGCTCGAGCTCGCGGAAGGTCTCCATGCGGGAAAAGGCGATCTCGGCCCACTTGACGGTGTCGGCCTGCGAGGCGCCTTCGGGCCAGGCGGAAAGTGCGGCCGTGGTGTAGGCATCGAAGTCGAGCGAGCCTTCTCCGGAGCCGAGGTAGATGCCGACGCGGTCCAGATCAAGTTGCCAGTCGCCGGTTGTTAGTTGCGAGTTGGGAGAAAGCCGGCCGAGGCCGGCCATTTCCCACGCTTGGGCGCAGGCACCCAGAGCGAACGCCGTGTTGCGACCGACGCCTTTGTGGCGCGACAGATTGGCGACGAATTTGGCGACGTCGTAGTTGCGCACTTCCGCGCTGAACGTCGTAGGGAACGTGGAGGCGTCGAAGAGCGTGGTATAGTCAATCCCCGAGTCGCCGGCGAGCAAGCGTTGCCAGACGGACTCGATGTCGTGGCCCATGGGGGTGACCCAGCCGATTCCAGTGATGACGATGCGGTGCATAGTTGATTTTCAGGGTTCGGGGTCCGGGGGGATTACTTTCAGCAGCGAGTCAATAAGAGGCTGCATATCAGTTGTGGCGGTTTCCCAGATGATGCCAAAGTTCACGTCGAAATAGTCATGTACAAGCTTGTGACGCATTGTGGCGATCTTGTTCCACGGCACGTCGGGCAGCTTGGCGCGTCCCGCAGGGCTCACACGCCAGGCGGCTTCTCCGATGATCTGGATTTGGCGCGTCAAGGCCAGACGTAGCGTCTCGTCAGAGTCATATTGTTCGCGCGTCAGACCTGCGACGCGGTTTCGTGTCCACCTGGCGACGTCGAGCATGTGCCCCAGATAGAGGGTGTCGTCAACTCGCGACATAGATCGGCATTGCCTCTTGTAGGACCTGTTTGCGAATCCAGCGATTGATTGAGTTCTTTGAGACAAGATCGATCCGCCGTCCGCCAAGCAGCTTGGAAAATTCCTCTTCGATTTCGGCCAGCTTAAAGAACCCAATTCTCTGTTCCGGGAGGAACTCAACGAGTAAATCCACATCGCTACGGGCCGGATCGAAGTCGTTGCGCAGCACGGATCCGAATAACGAAAGTTCGGCGATGCCGTACCGCTGACACAGGCCAGCGATCTGTTGGTGCGGGATGTTGATTGCGGCGGTCACCATATCTTCCATTATACCGTGTCTCGGCAGACCTACGCGAGAACCTTCTTGAACACCAGCGCCGCGTTCTGGCCGCCGAGACTGTAAACGCAGCTGACGGCGACGTTCACGGTTTGCTCGCGCGGCGTCGCGGCGACATTCAGCGTGCGGCCGTCGATGGCGGTTTTTGTGTTGATGGCCGGGGGGATTTTGCCGTGGTGGATCGCCAGCACGGCGGCGGCGGCGTCCATGCCGGAGCCGGCGGCCAGGTTGCCGGTTTGGGCCTTGATGGGAGCGAACGGCACTGTCGCCAGAGCGTCGCCGAAGATGTTGGTCAACCCCGCCAGTTCGGCCCGGTCAAATGCGGCGATGCCCAGGCCGTGCGGCACGAGACAATCGACCTGCGACGGATTCACATCCGCCTCGGTCAGGGCCTTGGCGATGGCCTTGCCGTAGGCGTGGCCGCTGGGGTCGGGTTCGTCGATCTTGTAGGCATCCTGCGAGGCGGCGAAGCCGACGAGTTCGGCGTAGATCTTCGCGCCGCGGGCTTTGGCGTGGTCGTATTCCTCGATGATGAAGAGGCCGCCGCCTTCGCCGATGGCCGAGCCGGTGGCGCCGGTGTCGAACGGCCGGACGGCATCGGCAGGGGAGTCGTTGTGTTTTTCGGAGAGGCGTTTGAGCAGACACTGGCGGATCATGCCCATGGGGTTGAGGCGCGATTCCGCGCCGCCGCAGATGGCCAGGTCGGCGCTGCCGCGTTGGATCGTGCGGAAGGCTTCGCCGATGGCCAGATGGCTGCTGGCGTCCTGGCAGGTGATGGTGTTGGATGGGCCTTTGAGTTGGTGAATGATGGTCACATGGCAGGCCAGCATGTTCGGCAGATATTTCAGCAGCCAGAGCGGCGTGAGTTGGTTCATGCCGTGGTTGCCCCAGGCCTTGAGGTCGAGATGGTTGCCGTTGCGGGCGGTGGCCATGGCGGCCGTCAGCTCGTTGAGTTCGGCCGAGATCAGGGCAGCGCCGATATTGCAGCCGAAGCGATGGGGCGTGGTTTCGGGGTGGTCGGTGTAGGCCGGGGACTTGATGCCCGAATCGCGGAAGGCATCGTCGGCGGCGATGACGGCCATCTCGATATCGCGGGCCATCACCTTGGTGGCCTTGCGATAGCTCTTGGGCACGAAGTCGCCGATTTTGTAGGGCGGGATCTCGCCGGCGATCTGGACAGGAAATCCGGATGGATCGAACTGGGTGATCCGCCACAGCCCGACCAGCCCGGCCAGGAGGTTCTCCCAGAAGACCTTCTGCCCGATGCCGATGGGGGAAACGATGCCGATGCCTGTGATGACGACTCTGCGCATAAATAAAATAGGGGCCAGCTCCGGCCCGAAGGGTGGAACGTACATGGGAACGAGTCTGGAGGCAAGCCGCTTTCGCCCGGATCGGCGACGGTCATTTGGCTGTTGCCCGTTGCTCTCGCATCAACTTCAGAAGTTTGTCGCGGTTTGCACGGATTCTTCGTGCCAGCATCACATCGCGCGGCGTTATCTGGCCAAGTGGTGTAAGGATCATCCAGTCGGTCAGCCGGCCAGTGTCGTGCCAGCCGCGCTCGCCCTTGTGGATCCGTGCGATATTGAACGGGTGGTTCAAGAGGGTCGCGTCAACACGGGTATCTTCCGCGGCATGGACTCGAAACCATAGATGCTCCTTCCGCCCATTGCCGGCATCTGCCTCGTATCCCAGTTTCACCGCCACAGTGAAGTCGAACTCGCGCATCTCTTCGGCAAGACGCCGCAGCAGCGGATACATCGCCCTAGCCCGCGTCTGCATTAGAAACGTTGCGTCATCGGAGAACTGTATGAGCAGATCGTCCGGCTGTTCACCTGACAGAAAGCGTGACGGCTCGGCACCGAACAGCCGGCGAGGCTTCCACCATTTGCCCGGCTCGACCAAGATCGTGCGGTCTTCCGTGTGGCCCTTGTCGGTCGCAGTCCGGATGTCCCTTGCCCATCGCGGGCCGGCGGCCATGAAACTCGCCGCATCCATGAACCCGACGTCGAACGCCGGCCCGGCCAGACGCCAGCTCGGCATATTCCTTGTCACGCCTCCTTCCGCAATTCCAAGTGCAATCGCCCGCAGCAAATCGCGCGACCGCCCGAGCAGTTCCGCGCTGGGCCGCAGAATATCGAAATCCAGCAGTCCGATCGACGCCAAACCGTGCGTATGCAGCCAATCCGTTGTTTTGCTCTCGGCATTGGCTCGAACGGCGTGCAACACGAACATAGCCTCGATATCCAGGCTCGCGTCGTGGCACAGTTCTTCGTCAAGACTTGCTCGCGACCAGCATCGCTCGGACGAGTGGTCGATCGCCACCACTCCTTCCTGTCCGGCGATGGCACCCAGAAACCAGAGCAGCGCCTTGCGATCGCGCAGGATGTCTCCACGGACACCCTCCATGATGACGCTCACCGAACTTGCGCCAAGTTGCGCCTCCTGTCGCTCCTCGTCCGTCAGGCCAGGATCCCACTCAAATATGACCCGAGGCGGCAGCGGGGCGTGCTTGAGGCACATAGCCTGTGCCGTACCCCATTTCGGATGCGCCAGGGTCAGGTGCCAATGGCTCCCCTCACGCTCAGGTGTCGCACGGAGGGTCACCCCTTGTTTTTCGAGGTGGGAGAATTCCTCCGGTCGCGGGGCAAGTTGACCACGGAAGAACACCGAACCCGCACAATGCGCCTGTTTATCTTTCCATCCCATGTCGCGGGAGTTACCCGACAAACGATTCAATTGCAATACCACTATCGACCCCAGTCGAAGATGAGGATTGACGCGGCCTTGGAATCTCGAGCCGGTGCTCCGATGTAAAGCTGGCGGGTTTCCGGCGAGAACAACGCGGTGCGGGCGCCGGGGGCGGTGTTCTGGCGAGCGAGGTGGGAATAGTGGTCGGCGTCGTCCTGAGCGATGAGCGTCAGGAACCCCTCGCCGCCGACGACGTACACGCGTTTCCCGGCGGCGTCGTAGAAGACATCGTCGGTATCGGCCGGGATGGCCATCCGGGCAAAGGTGGCACCGGTTTCGGAATCCATGATCAGCAGCTTCGCCGGCTGGCGACAACCGACGAACAGGCGGTGGTTGGTCTCATCGAGCGCCAGGGGTACGTTGGCGGCCGCGTCGCGGAGTTCCCACTTGGCGATGACCGCATGTTGCTCTCGATCGACAATGGCGATATGTCCCGCGTTGGGGACATTGACGAAGATACGCTTGCCCTTGCTTTCCAATTGGAACGCCTCCGGCTGTGCCTCCAGTTTCACATTGGCAAGTTGCTTGCCGGTCTGGGCGTCGACCTCGGCCAGCGCGCCGCTGCCGTAGCCGACCCAGAAGCGATGGGTGGCCGGATCGTAGCGAACCGCGCCGGTTGTGTCC
>JBEKVL010000281.1:0-7781 GCA_049514055.1 Tepidisphaeraceae bacterium
AGGCGGTGGAGGTTATCCCGAAGGTCGTCTTGGCCATCAGGTCGTTCCACGCCGGCAGGTTGTTGGTCACGCCGTTGGAGTACCCGGCATTGTTGCTCTCCCAGTCGTCGGCCGAGCCGCCCATGTAGCTCGCCGAGAAATCGGCGTCAGGCCGCTCGGTGGCCTGATACACGCCCCAGTACAGGCCGTCGACGTACAGATTGACGAATTGCGAGTGGTGAGAGGGATCGCCCATGGCGATTTGCAGGTCGGGGGCGAAGGCGTCGCGGATGAACTGGGCCAGCGAGCCCGTCCAGGTCCAGGCATCATTGAACTGGGAACGGAGAATGAGCGTGTTGAACGAGGTGGCGCCCCCGTCGCCGAAGAGCGGGAAGACCAGCTTCCCCCCGCCGTAGTCCGAATTGAAGACGATCCGGAAGGAGTGCTTCTTGTACTGCGGCGACCGTCCCACGCCGCCATAAATCGACACTCCCGCGTTGATCTGGAAATCGTTTGATCCATCCGCCGCGAAATACTCCAGCGATCCGGGAACCCGCATCGGCGTGCCGTTGTAGTTGCTGTTCAGGCTTATCGCCTGATTCGCGTAGATCCCGTTGGCGGGGTCGAAAAGATTGGTCTTGTCGCTGACGATTGACATCGAGGGTATCGACTCCAGCGCCTCGACCAGCGTGTTGCGGTAGGCCGGGTCGGTGGTGACCCGCGGATCCATCTGGTAGTCGGCCGGCCAGGTGTCCCAGCTTCCGGGGAAACCCGGCGGATTCACCGGCTGCTGGATGACATCGTTGGGGAACACGTACGTCTGCGTCACCACGTTGCTGGGCATGTAGCCGTTGCCGTTGTAGGCCACCGCGCGGACGGTCGTGGTGGTGCTGATCGTGATCGGGCCGGTGTATTGCGTGCCCAGCTTGAACGCCGCCATGCCTCCGGTGGCCGACGAAGCCGAAGGCGCCGCGCCCAGCGTGTACGTGAACGTGTTCGCCGTGACATTGGCGACGATGAAATCGCCGTTGTATTCGGCCGGCGAGGCCCCGACGATCCGCACCAGGTCGCCGTTGGCCAGGCCGTGATTGGCCACGGTGGCCGTGACTGTCGTTCCGCTGGCGGTGAGCGACGTGACCACCAGGTCGACGTGCTGGGCGACGATGGTTCCGGTGGCCGTCGTGGCCGGAGCGCCGGGCACGGTATATGTGAAGGTGTTCGCAGTGACGCCGCTGATGCTGAACAGGCCGTTGTACTCCGGCTGCACGGCGCCGCTGATGAGCACCATGTTGCCGTTGGAAAACCCATGGTTATTGGAGGTGAAGGTCGCCGTCGAGCCGCTGCGCGTCACAGCGCTCGCCGTGCGCACGATGGGGTCGGTCCAGGGATCGGAGGAATCGACCGTGTAATAGAGCTTGTCGAGCCGCTGGGCGGTGATCTTGCCCGTCGCCGGCGTCACCGGCGATCCGGACACGGTGTAGTCAAAGGTATTCTGCGTGACATTGGTGATGGTGAAATCGCCGTCGTACTGCGCCGGGGTGGCGCCACTGATGCGCACCACGTCTCCCGCCACGAACCCGTGGTTGGGCACGGTGGCCGTCGCGGTTGAGCTCTTGCGGGTGAGTTTGGTCACCGACTGCGTGGCGGTCGAGAGTGTCAGTGGAAACGACTGCGTGTACATCGCGTGGTCGGCGCTGAAAAGCGGATCCGGGAGCTTCTCCCAGAACTCCTGCGAATTCGCCGCCGCCGGCGTCGCCGTCGAGAAGAAATGTTTGGCCGACTGCGTCGAGACAATCTGCGAAATCTCCGGCAGCAGCAGCATGTCCCCGTCGGTCGCCGAGGCGTTGAGAAGCTGGATGGCCAGCACGTTGCCGGTGGTCTGCAAGTGGCCGGGCGTGGCCGGGTTGAGGTACGCGGTGATGTCGAAGTTCTCGAACGTGGACGACTGCACCTCGCTGGTGCGTTCGGCCAAGGCCTGCGAATTCCAGGCGACCGTCGTCGGCGCATTCTTGCTGGCCACCTGCACTCCGTTGAGATACACGACGTAGCCGTCATCGTACGCCATCTTGAGCGTCAGGGTTGTCAGCGAGGCGAGATTGGGGGCGTCGAACGTCATGCGGGCATAGAGCGATGTGTCGGCCGCCGGATTGCCGCTTTGCTGCTGGACCAGGGCGATGGCGCTCTGCATGGCGGAGCGGATGTCGGTCTTGACCTTGCCGGCGACGCTGTTGGCGGACCCGGTGAACGGATAGCTGGTGACGCCCAGGCCGCCGTTGGCGGTGTCGCCCACCAGCCGCCAGGTGGTGGTCGCACCCCAACTGGTGAGATTTCCCGGGGCCGCGAACATTTCCAACTCCGCGGTGCCGCCCCCCTGGAAATACATCAGGTTCACGCTGTAGTCGCCGGCGGCGGAGAAGGTGAACGCGCCCAGCGTGTCGGCGGAGCCCCGGGTGCCGTCGTATTCCATCCTGGAGACACCGCCGTCGGCGGATCGGCTCGCGGTGATGGTGCCCAGCGCCGGCGAAGTCGGCGAGCCGGTAACCGTGTAGGTAAACGTGTCATTTCCCGTTTTCGTGATGACGAAGTCGCCATTGTATTGGGACTGGGTCGCGCCGCTGATGTGAATGGTGTCGCCGGTGGCGAAGCCGTGGCCGGGCAGCGTGACGGTGGCCGTCCCGCTACTGCTGGTGATGCCGCTTACCACCCGGGTCGCGCCGGAGATCTGCAGGCGGAAACCATCGTCGCTGTTGACGCCGAAGGTGTAGGTGCCCGCCGCGGCGATATGTATCTTGCCGGTGGCCTGAGTGACCCAGTTGTTCTGCTGCACGCCAAGATCGAGCCCCGGGAAAGCGCGGTCATAGACAAAGTGCCCAGCGCCGCCGGTCGTGAGGTAGTTGATCGTCGGAGCGGTCTCGCTCTGGACCCAACTCTGGTTCGCCGGATTGTCGATAATGGACTGGGCGGTGGCGAGACTGCCTATCGTGCCCGTGTTGCCCGATTTGTAGTTCCACACGGAGAATCCGGGAACCGCCTGGGCAAATCCCAGGCCGGTGGTGCCCAACGCCCACGAAGAATCGACGAAACCAGGGGCGGTCCAGGACTGGCCCAGGGAGCCGCTGGTGGGAATGTAATATCGGACGCTGTCTCCGGCCGAAACCAATTTCGTTTCCGTAATCTGCTGCCCAATCCCATAGGAGACATCCTGCTGCTGGGCCGGGTACGGACTGTAATAATCAGAAACGGTCTGGCCGGTGTTGTCGATCAGGCGAAGGCTCGACCCGTCCTTGCTGAGGTTGAACGTGGCATGCAGCTCGCCGTTCGGATCGTTGTAGCCGGCCTGACTGTCGGCGAAGATAATCCGGAATTCGCCGGGGCCGAGGGTCATCGACGGGAAAGCCCAGGTGTTGTTGCCGCGCTGCAACTGCCAGCCGGTCAGGTCGAGTGCCTGCTGACTGTCGGGGTTGTAGATCTCCAGCCAGTCGGAATAGTCGCCTTGTGCATCGGCCAGCGTCGTCTTGTTGGACGCCATGAACTCACTGATGAGCGGCAGGGCCGATAATAGCTGCCGCGACTCGAGCAATTCGACTGCCCACCGCCGGGAAGCGAGGCGTAAGCGGTCGGACGCGCCCGCTTCTCGCTGTTTCCGTACTCCCGTTGATCTTCGCCCAGGCAGTGCGTGCAACACAGTCCATCCTCCAGAAATCCAAGGCCCTCCGGAAAACCGTGCGGTGTATCGCCTTTCATGGTCTCAGGCCAGAGGCGATCGATGCATCAGTCCAGCCCCGATAACACTCTACCCCATGAAGACATGGTGTCAACGTGATATTGATATTCAGTCGGCGTGGTGACGGGCTCCCGAATCTTCCGTCACCTCGCCCCTGCGCGCCTTGGCCGGCTGGCGAAGTCCGCGCGGCGTTGCCGCGTTTCGCTTGCAGCAACGGCCGCGATTCTCAATCCAGTCTCAATCCCCGTTCCTCGTAAACTCTCTTGTAGTTCTCGTGGCCGATGAGGACTCCCGAGGTGTATTTCACGAAATGCCTCATGGCGAAGCTCCTCGGTCGGGGTTTGGGAACCGGCATCATTTCTGCCAGGTGCGAATCAAGCCCGGGATCGGCCGGGCTTTCAAGGTCCGTCGATCCGCCGGATCATCTCGAGATTGCAGTGCCGCGTGGCGATGTTGCCGGCCGCGTCGCACTGGAAATCGCCGCCCGGCATGTAGGACAGCAGGACGTGGTCCGGCCCGTAGTTGAGGTCCTCGTAGCCCGCCGCCGTGAGTGCCTTCCGGTGGCGGTCGAGCAGTTCGGCCAGCAGGTCATCCGTGAGCAGCGCCTTGGCGTGCGCCTGGCCGGCGCCGATGGGGCTGTAGAGGGCATTGGCATCGGCCGCCGTGGCGTCTTCGTGGCCGCGGAAGTACCCCCAGATGGTGATGTAGTCGTGGCCGATCCGGAGAACCGGCTGTCCGTCCGGGCCGATATCCTCCTGCATCTGCTGGAATCGGCGTTCATCCGTCACGCCCGACGCGGAGACATCTCCGTGCCCGGTCACGTAGATCGCCCGCGGGTAGGACGTTTGAATCCCCTTGCGGGTCATCTCGATGGCGAGCGTGAACTCCTCGAACGGGCTGTTGTAGCCGTGCCTCTGCATGGCCGTCCAGCGCGGATCGGAATCCTTGCCCGGCGGCTCTTCGCCGACGCGGCTGATCTTCCAGACCAGGTGTACGCCGTCCTTGGTCTGGGTGTACCACGTCCTGGCCGAACTGGACAGCGGGAAGAGCTTCTTCCGCCAGCGCTCGGGAAGGAAGAACTCAAAGAGGCGAGGGTCTTTCCCGACGACCCAGAGGACGCCGGCCGTGCTTTCGGCCCGGCCGAACACGTAGTCCGTGCCCAGGAGATTGACGCGATGCAGGTGCGGCGGGATGACCACGCCGGCCGGCGGATTGAAGCGGTCCCTTTGCAGTTGCAGGTACTTGCTTCGCGAGGCCGCCTTGGCGTAGGCCTGGTGTTCCTCGGTTCTTGTGAGCAGTTCGTAGTCAATCAGCCCGTAGGCAAAATCCCCGTTGCGTTTGCGTATGATCCGGTCCTTGCGGATGTGCAGGATCAGGTGCGACGGCTTGTGGTCGGCCACGAAAAATCCCTTGTCTTCGAGATCGTGCATCGTGCGGTTGGTGAACTCTTTGAGCGACTGCTCCTGCGACAGCCCGGGATACATGCCGGCCCGCGCCACCTGGGCCGCATCGACCCCCTTGATCCAACTGTAGATCATGATGTACGACCGGAGGATGTCGATCTCGATGCAGGCGTGGTACTTGATCTTGCTGAGGATCTTCCAGCGCGACCGCCCCGTCTGCCACAACTGCATCCGCTCCGACGGGACGTAGATGGCCATCGGCCGCTGCGCCAGGATTCGAAGCCCCGGCCGGCCGTAGGTGCCGCTGCGCAGTTCCTCGACCAAGGAGAACTCCTCGAACGGCGTGTTGAACTCGGCGTTGATCGCCTGGTTGAGTGTGAATGTATCAAGCGGCACATCCTGACCCATACGTGACCATTTAATGACCAGGTCGATGCTCTTGCACTTGTGGCCGGGTACTGGCTGGGTCGGCACGCGGTATACCGTGCCCGTGCCCAGCAGCGGCTGGCGCTTGGCCTTGAACCACTCGGGCTCGTACCAGTTGTCCGGGTGGACGTGGTCGAGAAACGGCAGCCCGTGTTCGGTCAGGTAGAGTTCGCTCCTGTCCGGCAGCATGATGTGGATGTAGTTCACGCCCAGCAGCCGCACGAACGTCGCGTGCGGCCCCCATTGCTTGAGCAGATCCGGCGACAGCACCGCCCGCCCGGCCTGCTCGATGTTGTTCAGAGCCGACTGATTCCCGGCCGCAAACGCATTGTGCATAAACAACCTGCCCGTGGTGATGAGTGAGTCGCGTGAAACATGGAACACAGCAGAAGACCGGCCATACACGCGGCATTCTAACTCGGCGCGGGGAATTCACCATCGCGACCGTATTTGGAGCTGCGGTTTGGCGTTCACGGTTGAGCGTGTCATCGTGTGAGAACGCCCAGAGACACACTGAAGTGTGAAGTCCGAACAAGCCCTCTGGACGGGACATGAGAGATGAAGCAATATAAGAGGTTATTAGTTCTAGGCATCCCGGTTGGAGATAACAGATGGCTCGATGGAGCAAACTTCAAAAAGAACTGTGCCTAGCCCGGATTCCCACAGAATCTAATATTGAGCTAACGAAACCGCCGGCCATCTGAGCGGAGTGGACCGGAAATACCTGGATTTTCCAGAATTGTCTTGTTATCATTTATGTATAGTGGTATGCTGATTACCACAGATATACATGGAGCCGGTGGCCCGGTGGGCATTCAAATGGATTCGCAGAATACCCATGAATATGCGGAAATATCGCCGGTTCAGGCCAGTCACGCTTCTTGTAGGGACGCAGGTAACTGCGTGGATTTATGTCAAATCACTCTACCAATTCGATAACTCTCCGAAAACTGTCAGCGGCGTTTTGAAAGTGTCTTAGATCAGCCGGTTTGAAAGTGGGTCTTCTTCGACTGGGTCTTCTTCCACCCCTTCAACAAATCGTCTTCTTCGGCCTGGATTTTCTTCTGCTGGGTTTTCTTTCTTGTGGTTCGTAGCGTTCACTGATGATCTGGAAGAGCAGGTCCGCCCCGCGTTTGTCGATGGGCAAATAGCCCAGCTCGCCGATTACCAGTAGTGCCGGCCGGAGATACTTTCGCAACTCGCTGACGAATCGGCCGGCGGCATGGGCGGCCGAGAGGGCGGTGGTCGATCCAACTGAACTGCGGGGGAACCTGCCGCAAACGCTGTGGGCACAAGACTCGTTTGATCACCGCCATGACTCTGCCTCGAACCGTTGGGGGCTTGGATCTGCTGGCCCAAGGCCGAGTTCCGGGAGTGGGTGACCACAATGGCAACGACCGGCAAGCCGCCGGTGTGGTATGACGCCGCCTTCTGGGCAAGGCGATTCGGGCGGTGTCCGCCCTGGCTGCGCTGTGCCGCGCGTAAGAGCGTTCGGGAGTCCGAATAAAGGCGGCTGGCGGCGTGAAAAAGAAAATGGGAAATTCGCCGAAAGACCTATTGACAGATAGTGTGTCGAGCGATATGTAACAAGCTATTAGCTTATAGGAGTCGTGTTCATGCGAAAGAAAGTGATCATGTCGATGACGATCGATGCTGAACTTGCCCGGCGGGTTGAGGACATGGCGGACGCTCAACGGGTGTCCCGCTCTGCCCTTCTTGAGCGCCTTGTGCGGGAGTCCCTTGATCAGGAAAGCCAGTTCCTGGGGATGCTCGGCAACGATCATGTTCGGGAGTTCTTGTCGGGTATGCTGTCGAATCCCAAGCTCTTGATGGGCATGGCGACGGCAGGCTCTCAACCTGTGTCTAAGGAGAAAGCCGTAATGGCGAGTCGTATCTTGGCGGAAGCGGGTGAGAAGATCGCCGAGTCTGTTGGCGGTCGTGAACGGAAGAAGAGTCGAGCGGGGTACGGTGGGGCTGGGACGGTGGACAAGCGCTAATTGCTGCGGGGGCTATTCAGGGACGAATTGAAGGACATTCTGTTGAGCTTCCCGAGGGTCATGCAGGCCCTTGGAGACATTTCCCGGCGGTCGCTGAATCGGCTGTTGGCGGATCGCAAGTTGGTGCCGGTGCATGTAACGCGAGGGCGGAAAGCTATCCCCGCATCTCAAGTAGACGCCTACATCGCCAATTTGAAACGACAGGAGGGGTTGCAATGACTGAATATGTGTTCAGGCCGAGCCGGAGAGTTG
>JBEKVL010000282.1:0-7753 GCA_049514055.1 Tepidisphaeraceae bacterium
CCGGCAGGTTCTGAAAGGAAGCGAGCGTGATGTTATTGTAATCAGTCAGGTAGCCATCAATGTACGTGATCCCCTGGCCCGGGTCTGCGCCCCAATTGTGACCGTCAGTACGAATGATCTCAAAGACCTGACCGGCCTGAGCATTGGCCGCCGTGAACGTGCTGTCGGCCGCCCACTTGAATATGGTACCGGAGAAGAAGTCGGCGGAGCCCGGATAGACGGTGCCATCGTCTGCCTTAACGCCACAGATCAGGTCCTGGTAGTACCCGCCATTCATGCCTGCGGGTTGTGAGAGACTGAGAGTGGAGGCTATATCAGGAACATACGCCACGGCGCTGTTTACGGCGAAGCTCGTCGACAAAGGCATTACCTGGGGAGCTGCAGCATTTGAGACGAACACAGGACTAAAGCCGGGTTGGTAGGAACCGGTATAGGAGACACTCGCGTAGGTGCTGCTGACACCGCCTTTAACAACACCCGTGAACGTCAATGAACCAGGGTGGCCAAGTACGCCTCTCACGGAGACGGAGTTACCCGAGACAAAGCCGCCTTGGAAGTTGCCGCCGATAGTGGCCGTTGCGCTGCTGGCGAGCGTGATTTGTCCGGTTGTCCCGGCGGCGGTACCCGACCCTTTGGTGGGCATCGCGATTCCGCCGCCACTGGACACCTGGGCGCCGTTACCCAGGGTGATGGAGCGGATTTGCGACTGAACCGGCGAGACAACTTGCACGAAGTTGCCTTGCGCGTCCAGTTGGCCGTTAAAGTTGGCTGGGCCGCTGAAATTGATCAACGCCAATGCGCCGGTAGCCTGGAGCTTGCCGCCATTGCTGGCGCCGGGTGCGCTGACCGCGGCCTGCACCGTGCCTTGAGCTTGCAGTGTGGCGCCGTCCTGAATGGTGATCTGGGGCCCGGCAGGTACATTGCCGCTGGTAATCGCCAGCGTCCCGGTCTGGACGTCGGTCGTTCCATTACCGGTCAGATTGGCGATGGACGACATGCCGTTGGTGCGCAGCCTCCCTTCGGCGACGTTCATCGTCCCAGCAGCAGCAACGCTGTTGGCGACAAGGTCGCCAGCGCCGAGCTTGGTGAGGGTCTGGCCGGCGGCGACGGTAACCGCGCCGCTCGTCTGGAGGACATCGCCCGCGGCTCCGCCGCTGGCACCCACCTGGACTGTGGCTGTGCCCGAGCCGCTCAGGCTGAGGGCGCCCATGTTCTTCGTGCCGCCGCCCGCGGCCACGCCGAGCGTCGCGCCCGGGGCGACAACGACATTCAGATGATTGCCGTTGGTGGCGCTGCCGCTGTTGTCGGTGAAGGGGTCAACAGCGCCGCCGGCGATGAAACTGCCGGCGTTGACGGTCAGGGTCGTGCCGGCGGGAACCGTGAACTTCGAGCCGGCCGCGGGGGCCGGCTGGATGCTCAGGCTGCCGTTCTTGCTGGTGTTCGCCCAGGTATGGCTGAAGACGCCGGAAAGGCCGTTGGTGGCCTGGTCGAGCGTGTCCATGTCGGCCTGGCCGACCGTGGCCATGCCGTCAATCAGTTTTGCGTTGATCGGATTGAACTGCACCTGAGTGGCCGAACTACTGATGGTGCCGTCTGAACCGATCGTGGCGGAAAGCACCTGGGACATGTTCTTGGGATCCAGGTTGGCGAACTTGTCAATGATAAAGGCGTCGTCCAGGGTGATCTTGCCATCGCGATTGACGTCGCACTTGTTGAAGGCGTTGGCACCGGTGGCGTCATTGGCGAGGTTGGCGCTGGCGTCGATCTTCTGCTGTGCAGTCGCGTGGGTATTGAGCCAGTCCAAGGCCGCGTTCTTCACCAGGACGCCGTTCTTGATCTGGTCGTCCAGAGTAGCGCCGGACGCTGCAGTGAGTGTCGTGCCCCCGACGTTGTCGGCAAGGGCCGCGCCGGTGGCGAAGAGATAGAGGTCTTTGCCATCGAACTTGCCGTCGCCGTTCAGGTCGCCCATGACGATGAGGTCGCCCTTGGTCGCCTTGCCGCCGGAGTTCATCGTGTCCAAAGCGTTGACACCCGTGGCAACGAGGGTGCTGTTGGCCTGGCCCCCATCGGCGGTGAACACGCTGGACCCAGCCTGCGCGAACAACGCGGCTTGCGCCACCTGCGCAGTCTGCAAAGCCGAGAAATCACGCTCGCCGTTCTGATTGAAGTTGCCGAAAAGGTAATTCTTCGCAGTGATGGCGATCTGGCCGTTAAAAAACGCGGTGTTGCTCGAAGATCCGTTGCCGTTTCCATAGGTGGAACCAACACCTGAGGTGGTCGTGCTGGGATCAACTGCCAGGAACTTGTTGGCGTACGCGGGGCTGCCAAGCAACCCGGCTCTCAGCGCGGCATTGTAGTTCGGATTGGGCACGGACTGGTTGATGCCGTCAACGGTCTTCTCCTTCTGCATCATGGCCGGCAAGATGAAGCCGGCGTTCAGAAGCTGGTCGGCGGGATTGGCCGGGCTTGCCGGCGCGGGGAAATTGGCGACGGCGTTGGTGACGTTGGCGCGGAAGGCCGCCACATCGCCCTGGTTGTCGCCCTTGATGTTCGGGTTGGGGGAGTTGTAGCTGGCATCCGGGGCCTTGATGGTCACATAGTTCTCATTCTGGTACAGGGCATACGTACCATCGGTGATAGTCGCGGCGCTGACTCCGACATAACCAGATGAGCCATCGGTGCTGTCGGAATAGGACAACGCCCGCAGCGGCGTGGTGGCGGTGCTGACGTTGACCGAACTGAGGGAGTCCGACATGGAGAGCGTACCAACGGCCATGCGGTTATTCTGAACCGTGGGGCGGAGCTGGCCGCCGCCGGCGGTCTTGTTGGAAAACAGCATCATCGGGCCGATATTGCACTGATCCGTCGCGGTCTGGCCGGCAATCTGGTCGTTGCCGTTGCCGGCGTCGTTGACGCCCACGGCCCAGGTCGGATCGATGCCGGTGTTGAGGGCGGCGACATTACGCGTGCCCGAGCCGACGTCGCGGGTGGTAAAGTTGAAGGCAGCGCCATTCTGCAGCCGGCCGGTGGTCTGAAGCCATTGGGCGTCGCTTCGGTTCAACTTGGTCAGCCCGGTGCCGGGGTTGGCGACGAAGAGGGTGGCGGTGACGGCAACCTGCGTGCTGACGAGATTGCCCAGGCCGGCGTTGTTCCACGGGCCGACGGGGTAAGTCGCACCAGTCGTAGACTGCGGATTGACCTTGTCGCTTTGCATGTTGAGGACCGACTGATCGTTAAACTGCCAGGCGCTGTGGGGTGTCGCCAGTGCGTTGGAAGGCAGGGAGCCGACCGCGAGGCCGGGGTTGCCCTTGCCATAGCCGGGCGTCAAAGGGGTGAGGCCGGTCGCCCCGGTCGCGCCGGAAATGGCGAAGCCCTGAACGGCATTGACGTCCGAGACGGCCATCTGAACGCGGTTCTGCCCGCTCTGGAGATTCTGTCCGGTGGCAAGGTTATAGTTGGCGGCCGAATATGTATTGTAGTCGGATTGAGCGAGGAAGAACCCATTCACCGTGGAACCGGCGCCAGCGACAGGGCCAACGGAATGACCGGCGGTGCCGTTGAACGACACGCCGTTGACCCAAGTCGGGTTGGAGAAAGTGTTGGTGCCGGCCTGTTGCACCGGGTTTCGCGTGGCCGGATCAACCAGCGGCAAGGCTCCGTAATACCCGATCTGGTCGTTGGTCATGTCGAGGATGCCTTCGACCGAGCCCTGTTCGTGCCATTCCAGGCGGATCGCAGAGTTGTTCTGGCTGTCCAAAGCGGGGGGATTGGTGCCTGCCTGGGGATTCGAGTACGTGTCGGCCGCAGTGAAATTGCGGCTGGCAAGCTGGTACTGGGTGAAGCCGTCATTGGTGGCGATATAGGTGGTTCCTGCTCCAGCCGTGCCGTTGTGGAGCGTGATCGACGTTCCCGGAGTCAGCAGCGTGATGCCCGCGGAGGTGGTGAAGTTCCGCATGGCGGTCGAGCCGCTGAGCGATATCGTCACGGCGGCGTTGGGGTTCGCCGCGTTGCCCGGGTTGTTGAGCGTGGCCACCCCCGACGTGTTGTTGGATGTTCCTGCCCATACGGGCAGCGCGGCGGCAACAACGGCCACCGCCTGCATCAGGACGCTTGTGCGACGCAACTGTCGTTTCGCGGTCATAGGGCTCTCCTTCTTCTGCCGGTGGGAACCGGCATTATGCTGGTTCAAGGGGCGCGTCAGAGAACACCTCCGAATGCTCACCCTCCCTCCAGCGTTGTCTGTCATGTGTCCACGGGCGCCCAATTACGGCGTCCCGTCATCGTTCGGACTGATCGAGTAGAACTTGTCACCCCACATGAAATTCCCGGTTGCGATGGTCTCCGAAATGTGGTGGGTCTCCACATGCCCGTCGAGGTAAAGGAAATTCGATAGTTTCTTGCCGGGGGAACCCGTGCCATGATTTCGCCCGACCCAGTCCAGCCGGCTCAGGCACGACCCGGGAACCACGGTCGGCGAGATCTGGTTGATGGTGCATTTCTGATAGGCGTAGCCGCGCCCGCCAAAGGTGGGTGCCCACTGATCGGCATCGCACGCCGTCCCGTCGCCGCTGCCGGCGAAGGCGATGAATCCATGCACCGGCCGGTGGCTCTTGCACACCATCCCGCCGCTTCCGGTGTTGCTGGCTCCGGCTACGATGTGCCAGTCGGAGTTGAACTCCGTGGCCAGGATCGTGCCGCCGGAGTTCTTCACCTTGCCCGTATTGACATATGTGTAGATGCGTACGGCGGTTTGGAACCCGAGAACGAATTTGTTGCGGGGGCAGATGGCCTCGTTGAGCGTGTACGAGCAACGCGGAGACATCTGGTCGACGACCCCGTCCGTCTCGTTCACCTGGCCATCCTGGAGGTTTGCCGGAAAAGTGTTGGTCGGTGAGAGGCCGCCGCTCTGGACGCTGGGACACTGCAACGCGTCCCAGCCGACCGTGGATTGAAAGATTCCCGGCCCGGACTTGCTCTTGTCGCCGTAGAGAAAACTCGACCAGTGGACATAGCCATTGACGGCGGCGTTGGGCGTCTGGCTGTTGCCCGAAATCACCATGCCCGCATAGATGTAGGAGGCCGGGAAGGTGCCCTTGTAATCAGTGGCATAAAGCTGCAAGCCCTGGCCGATGCTGCGCAGATTTCCGGCGCACTTGACCTTGTTCGCCTGCTCCTTGGCAATGCTCAGCGCCGGCAGCAGAACGCTGATAAGTAATGCAATAATGCCAATAACAACCAACAACTCAACCAGTGTAAAACCATCTCTGCGTAATGCTCGCATTTCCAAGCTCCTTCGATCGCATGAACTGCAGGATCACAGGCCGCCGTGACGCCGGCGAGCGCCGGACATCGCTGAAGGCCCTTCCGCAGCCCTCCGTACGACGGGCGGGAGTATGGTGATCGGCTGTTAAGGCGGGTTGACGAAATCAATTTCTTCTGCGTAAGAACCGATTAAGAGGTTCCAGTGCTCACGCAAAGATCTGGTTCGACCGACCGCGCCCCACGGCATATATGGGGACTGGCGTGTCTTCTGTGACGGGCTTGGTGGAAACAGGCAGCCGATGGGTTCCGAACCCGGCCCGGTCGCCTCCGACCGGCCGAGTTTGCGTTGGCTCTTAACTTAACTACAATCCAAACTTAATGGAATCTTAGCATCCCGAATCCTGGAGATATGGGCTCATGTTCAACCTGCTTCCCCGAGACACCGTGTTCTTCGACCTGTTCGAGCGCATCGCCAAACATATCATCGATTCCGCCAAGCACTTACAGCGACTGGCCAGGGAGTTCCCAAAAATCGACGGACCGATCGAACTCATCCGCAAGGCCGAACACGAGGCCGACGATGTGGCCCACCAGACGCTGCACCGCCTGGATCGAACGTTCATCACCCCCTTTGACCGCGAGGACATTCATACGCTCGTCAATGAGATGGACGACATCGTGGACGAGGTGGACGCGCTGGTGAAACGAATGCCCCTGTTTCACATCACCAGCATGCCCACCGGATTCGTCAAACAGACCGCGGTGCTGCTGGCCGCCGCTGAGGCGGTCGCCAAGGCCGTGGGAATGCTCCGCAAAACCCACAAGCTGTCCGACCTGAGCGAGTGCCTGATCGAAATTCACCACCAGGAGAGCATCGGCGATGACAACCACCATGCGGCCATGTCTGAACTCTTTGCCGGCCAGACCGACGCGCTGGAAGTGCTCAAGTGGAAGGAACTCTACGACTACATCGAAAACGCCATCGACGGCTGCGAAGACGTGGGGAACACCCTGGAGCGGATCGTCCTCAAGAACGGCTGAAGCCGGCACGCCCGTGCCCTCGGACAGCCCCAGCCAACTGATTCACCGGTGTAAGCATGATTGGATTGATGACTCAAACATTCGCCGCCGCTGTCTCGCCAGCGGGCGGTTCTCATTCAACGACCCACCTCATCATCTTCGTTGTCGCCCTGGCACTCGTGTTCGACTTCCTCAACGGCTTCCATGACGCGGCCAACTCCGTGGCCACCCTTGTCGCGACCCGCATTCTCTCACCGACGGCCGCCGTCCTCTGGGCCGCCCTGTTCAACTTCGCCGCGGCGTTCGTCTTTGGCACAAAAGTGGCCCAGACCATCGGGGAGGGAATGATCGACACCAGGCAGATCGACGTCTTCGTCGTCTTCGGCGGGCTGGTCGGCGCGATCCTCTGGAACCTGCTGACCTGGCTGCTGGCGCTTCCCACGAGTTCGTCGCACGCAATCATCGGCGGCTACGCGGGCGCGGCCGTCGCCAAGGGAGGCATGGGCGTGCTCATCCTCTCCGGGTGGAGCAAGATCGTCCTCTTCATCTTCCTCTCGCCGATCGTCGGGTTCATCCTCGGCGCCATCAACATGATCTGCCTCTCCTGGCTCTTCCGTCGCTCGTCTCCCGACAAGGTCGAGAAAATGTTCCGCCCGCTGCGCCTGCTCAGCGCCGGAGCGTACAGCCTGGCACACGGCAGCAACGACGCCCAGAAGACGATGGGCATCATCGTGGCACTGCTGATCGCGGGCAACCACAAGGAGTGGGCCGAGGGCAGTTTCAGGCTCATGGGAAACCACCACGAAGTCGCCATGTGGATCATCCTCTCGTGCTATGCTGCAATTTCGCTGGGAACCTTGTGCGGCGGCCGGCGCATCATGAAGACCATGGGATCGGGAATCACCCGCCTGCAGACGGCCGGAGCGTTCTCGGCGGAACTGGCGGCCGCCGTGACCATCTCCTACGCCAGCCTTCGCGGAACGCCGCTCTCCACCACCCACGCAATCACCGGCTCGATCCTGGGCGTCGGAACCACCAAGGGGATTCGCTCGGTTCGCTGGATCTGGGGACAGCGGATCATCATGGCCTGGATACTCACCATCCCCTGCTCGGCGTTCATGGCGGCCATCGCCTATCTGCTGGTCCACTGGTGCATACAGCCGCTGTTCCACTAAAGCACAACGTTCTTATCCGCCATCGCATGGTCGGCCGACAGATTCTCGCCGGACCAGATCTGCCTGCTGGTCCAGGCGGTTTCGCCGCAGGTCCACAGCTCATCCTCGGCCGGCAATCCCAGCGGCAGCAGCCCGCCACAACAGAGATAGACGCTGCCCGTGGAGATGTACGTCTCGGCAATACTGTCCGGCACCTTGGGCTGAGTTGGTCGGAGGCCGAGGGCAGAATAACAAACAGCGGCGATGCGGGCGTTGTCGCGCGTCGCCGAAGACAAATAGTGCCTGGCGCAGCGCGT
>JBEKVL010000283.1:0-7750 GCA_049514055.1 Tepidisphaeraceae bacterium
CGTCGTCGTTCCCAAACGCTTTCTGGAGAACCTCCACGAATCGGCGCTGGACGGCATCAGCGTCAAGTTCGTCGCCAACTGCGAATACCGCCTCTTCCAGCGCCCCGACGACGCCGTTGTCCGCGGCCTGGACCGCCAGACCGAATCCGACCTTGCCCAGGGCGCCAACTTCGTCTCGAACTTCGAACCCCTCACGCGCGAACAGGTGCGGCAGATGGCCGCCTATGCCACGGAGCTTGAGGAATTCACCCCCGTGATGAGGGACTTCCTGCGCAGCTTCGCCGAAGGCGGCGGGCGCTACGTCGTCTCCTCGGCGCAGCCGCGGCTGGTCGATGGCAAACCCTCGAAAAACCCCCGCTACCTCCAGACTCGCCCCGATGTCGCCAGGCCCTTCGACCGCTACCTCGCCGAGCGTGGCGTGCGGCTTTTCCGCGCCATCCCGCCCGAGAAACCCGTGCATATTCCGGTCGTCGCCGTGCTCACCGGCCGGCGCAACAACCCGCCCGAACCCGGCATCCGCCCGCTGGCCGTCTACAACCCCATCCACTACCAGGAACTGCCCGAACTCTTCATGGAGTTCGTCTGCTCGTTGACCGGCAAGAGCCCCTCCACCACCGGCGCCGGCAGCGAAGGCGCGCTCACCAAAGGCCCGTTCAACGCCGTCCGCACCACCGCCGACCTCAACACCGCCCTGGTCAGTTTTATCCTCACCGGCCTGGGCGGGTTCTCCACCGCCGCCGGGTATGTCGGCCCGAAAATCAAGGTCGAGCACGACATCAGCCTGCTCGTGCCCGAACTCTGGTGCCGGCTCACCGCCGAGGAGCAGAACCCAAAGTGGCTCATCGAAAACGGCCTGCTCGAAAGGATCGAGGACTTCGACCACAAAGGCGAGCGCATTCTCGCCAGCCGGCTCGGCTGGCGCATGACCTACAAGTTCGTGCAGATGTTCTTCGGCCGGATCTTCGACAACCCCGGCATGGTGCTCGAAGAGGAAATGCTCAAGCCCGAGAAGCAGGACCTCGATGCCTTCGTCGACGGCATCAAGAACATCGCCGAGGCCCAGCAGCGCGTCGCCAAAGGGTACTTCGAGGACGGCTCCATCGAGGAAGCCTGCCCGCCGCTCCAGGCCCTGCTGGAGATCATGGCCAACGGCTCCTGGCACGGCAAGGACGCCGGCCATCCCGACCTGCGCGCCATGTTCACGCGCCAAAGCCTGCTGGCCAGCGACTGGTATCGTCAGCGCCTCGCCACCCGGCAGAAGCGCGACATCCGGCTCTGGCAACGCCACGTTGCCTACCTCGAACAGGTCATGGCCGACCCCCGCTACGCGGCCGAGACGTCCGCGATGAAGCTTCCCCAGCGCCGCGTCTATGCCACCCATCAGCTCGAGCGCGTCCAGAACGCCGACTATCTCGCCGACCTTGTCGGCACGCTCGGCGCGGACCCCATGGGCGAGGCGGGATGAGGCGGGCAAGCCGATGGATGAAGCATCACCAGCCGTGCTGAATTATGAGAGAGCCGGGCCGGCCTCCGTGGTGCCGCCATCGCCGCCGCTGATGAGCCTCCAGCGCTACATGACGCTCGTGGGTTGGGCTCTGCTCGTCACCACGCTGGGGCAGATGATGAGCCTGGGCGAGAAGCCCATCCGGTTTCTGCTCAAAGACCAGCTCGGACTCTCGGCCACGCAAATGGCCATGTGGATCTGGCTGGCGATCCTCCCCTGGAGCCTCAAGCCCATCGCCGGGCTCATGGCTGTTCGACAAATTCCACCAGACCTTCATGAACCTCGTCTGGGTGAACGCCGGTACGACCGCCCTCGTGCTCGTCGTCGTCCCCTTCCTGCCCCGCCATCTCGTCGACCGCAAGGAAGGCGAGGCCGCTCCTGCATCACCTGAACCGTCGAGTACATGACACTTTCGGCGGCACCCCTGCCGCATGTTGCTGGGACAGACATTCCTGTCTGCCGAGGTATTCCAAGCCATTCGAGGGGATACCGCCGATGATGTCATGCACCCTGAACCGCCGAGCACCTGATCCTTTACAACCGTTTTCGACCGATCGAGGTATACTGAGTGGAAGCTCGAATGACCAATAGAATCCGAAATCCAAATGAGCAATGGATCGCCTGCCCCGGGCTTCGGCTTTCGAGTTCAATCCGCCATTCGAGTTTCGAGTTTCGAGTTTGTTGTTCCCTTGCCATGCTCATCCGTCAGCTCATCGTCCTCCTCCTGATCGCCCCGCTCGCCGGCGCGGCGGACAAGCCCAAGCCGTTTCTCCTGCACCTGCCCGGCATCGGCGGCCAGCGCATCACCGAAGAATGGCTCCTCAACGGCCTCAAGGCCGGCGGCCTCGATGCCGAATACCGCGTCTACGATTGGACCGACGGCGACATCGGCCTGCCGGCCCTGCTGGCCTACGACGCGAACCTCGCCCGCGCCAGGAAGATCTCCGAATCTCTTGCCGAACGCATTCGCAAGATCCCCGACCAGCGCATCATCGTTTGCTCGCACTCCGGAGGCTGCGGCCTAGCCGTCTGGACACTCGAGTCGCTCCCCGACGAACTCCAGATCGACTCCCTGGTCATGATCGCCCCGGCTCTCTCGCCGCAATACGACCTCACCCGCGCCCTCAGGCACGTCAGGGGCAAGCTGTATGTCTTCAGCAGTCCCGCCGATATCATCGTCGGCGCCGGCACGAAAGTCTTCGGGACCATCGACGGCGTCAAAACCGAGGCGGCCGGCCTCCACGGCTTTGAGTGCCCGGCGGGCGCCGACAAGAACCAGTACGCCAAACTCGTCCCCCTTCCTTACCGCAGCGAGTGGTTCGCCCTCTACGGCAACGCCGGCACGCATATCTGCCCCATGCGGACGGCTTTCGCCCGGGGTTTCATCGCCCCGTTGCTCCTCACCGGCAAAATCCCGCAGCCCACGACCCGCCCGGCCGGGAATTGAGCCCTCGGCCGTCGTGCTCGTTCGTCGCACATCTTCTTTCGTAGCCCAGCGTCTCGCCGCTGTTCTTGAGCCCGGCGAATCAAGACAGCGCTCGGCACGCTCGCAACTACTGCGCAACTCCGGATGTGCCCGTCTGTCGTTCACCCGACTCGCGACCTTTGCGAACTGAATTGATTCTGGCAGTGTTGCCAAGGCCGGATACGTCGTGCCTCACGGCACTGACGATGCTCGGGCTCGGCAACAACCAACTCACCACACTGCCCACCGGAGATCGGCCGGCTCACGGCGCTGACGGAGCTTGTCCTCGGTGGCAACCGTCTCACTACGCTTCCGCCGGAGATCCGCTGGCTGGCGGCGTTGAGGGAGCTTTACCTCCACGACAACCCGGGACTCGGCCTGCCTGCCGACGTACTGGGGCCGACCTGGCACGATCGTCTGATGGGGAAAGCCAAGCCCAAGTGGCCCAGGGAAATCCTGGAGTATTACTTCCGCCAGCGTGCCGCCGCAGTAAGGCGGCCCATCCTGGAGGCGAAGGTCATCGTCGTTGGCTGGGGCGCTGTGGGGAAGACTTCCCTGCGGCATCGGCTGGTCGATGGCACGTTTATCACACTGCCAGGGCTTCTCGTTTCTGGCAGCGATGGGTCAGGTGGATGATCTTGTTCTGGACAGTGATCAGCAGGGGCTGGATCTGGGCTTCTTCGTGCTCGTTGGCACACTCCAGCATCTCTTCCAGAACCAGTTTCCACTGTTCCGCCTTGGATAAACCACATGGCCATCGGCATTCTTGGGGAGGGAATCGCGCGTGATGCGGCACCGACTCTCCGTCTTTCGCCGCACGTATTGCTGGACCAATCGGCGTACGATACTGGGTAGACTAGGATCTGTGTCGGATGAACTCATACTCATCTCCTTGGCTCCTATTGAGTCGGTTTCGATTTCAAATGTCTGTCTGACATCGGCAAAGAACCACGGAATTCCATCGGGTGTTTTGTCGCAACGCAGCAACCATTCCCAAGGCTGTTGGATCAGCGGTTCCAGCATCGCACGATGCCACGCTTGTCCAGATTGTGGTGAATGCCGCCACGCTGCCGACAGCCTGCTGGCGGAATCCATGAGTAAACTGATGCAGGGTTTGGTCAGCCTGTTGGGCGTGTCGCTGTGCAGCTTCGACAAAGCGGAACTGGTGGCGCGAAGAATCCTGGGCGTACCGGTGGATGACAACACGATACGCCTGCTCTGCATGAAAGAGGGATGGGTTGCGGTTCAGCAACAGGATGCTCCGCCGGAGCCGGTGAAAGCGGGCGAGGAACTGGTGGGCAGTTGCGACGGGACGAGTTTGAACACGCGGGAGACGAGTTGGCGGGAAGTGAAGGCGTATCGCTTCGAGCACTCCGGTGGAAAGTTCGGCGGGGCCTACCTGGAGAAGGTCGAACAGTTCGTTCCCCGCATGGTGGAGGCGGCCGAGCGTGTGGGGGCCGCAGCCGCCGGACGGCTGCTGTTCCTGTCGGACATGGCCACCTGGATCATCCTGGCGGTGGCGGCCCATCTTCCCAAGTGGAAACATATCGCCGACCACTGGCATGCCTGCCAACATGTGTATCCGGCGGCAGAACTACTTTATGGCAAGGGAGATCCCCGAGCCCGCAAATGGGGTGGCTATTGGTGCCGTCGGTTGAGGCAGTACCGGGCTGCGGTTGTGGAAGATAAGTTGTGTAAACTGGCATTGTATTATACGGATCTGACGGACCAGCGCGTGGTGTTGGACCTGGCGGCATTCCTCCGGAAACACGGCCAGCGGATGGACTACCCGGCTTACGAGCGGCAGGGTTGGACCATCAGCAGCGGCCCGATGGAGAGCTTCTGCAAACAGATCGGCCAGAGAATGAAGGGGCCGGGAATGCTTTGGGCGGTGAAAAATGTGAGCCCGATGGCATCGCTGGTCAGTCGCTGGAGTCCGGACCCCGAGAACTGCTCACTTTTCGGTGCCGTGCCGTCTGCGAACTGAATGCCGAAGGGTGCTACATTCTGGAGCTACATCCCGGACCACTGACCAGGCGCCGCCAGAACATCTCTTTTCGCGCCCTCCGCAAGCCCGCCACCCGATATTGGCCGAGACCATCGGCCGGTATCCGCAGATCCGGCTGTGTGGAAGAAGCAGTAGCTGCGACACGTCTCATTCCCCGGAACGTCGGGGCCGCCTCGGCCATCTGGCGGTTGCCTCGCTCCAGTGTGTCCACGAGAAGTCACATCGGACTCGCTTGCCGAAAGGACGCGTTCTTCCACCCTTCCGCCATCCCTGTCCCTCGCTATAATCCCCCAACCATGACCATCCGCCTCGCCAAACTCGCCCTCGAAGACGGCACCGTGTTCACCGGCCGCGCCTTCGGCGCTTCCGGAACCTCCGAAGGCGAAGTCGTCTTCAATACCTCCATGACCGGCTACCAGGAGATCCTCACCGATCCCTCCTACAAGGGCCAGATCGTCACCATGACCTACCCGCTCATCGGCAACTACGGCATCAACCGCGTCGATGTCGAGAGCAAGCACCCGCATGTGGCCGGTTTCATCATCAAGGAACTCTCGCCGATCCCCTCCAACTTCCGCTCGGATTGCTCGCTCGAAGACTATCTCACGCGCTACAACATCATTGGCATCGAAGGCATCGACACCCGCGCCCTCACCCGCCGGCTGCGCATTTCCGGCTCCATGCGCGGCATCCTCTCCACCGAAATCCTTGACGATGCGGCGCTGGTCCGCAGGGCACTCGCCTCGGCGCAGATGCTCGGCGCTGACTGGGTCAAGGCCGTCAAACCCTGCGAAAGCTACGGCTGGTCCGAAGACCAGGGCGACTGGGGCCAGGGCCGGGTCGAACGCGGCGACGGCCTGCATGTCGTCGCCATCGACTGCGGCGCCAAGCACAACATCCTGCGCCACCTCTCGCAGCGCGGCGTGAAGATCACCGTCCTGCCACCCGACATCACCGCCGGGGAAATCCTCTCGCACAACCCCGACGGCGTCTTCGTCTCCAACGGCCCGGGCGACCCGGCCGTCCTCGACTACGCCGTCCGGCCGCTCTTGGGCGTGCTGGCCAAACGCATCCCCACCTTCGGCATCTGCCTCGGCCACCAGCTTCTCGGCCGCGCGGTCGGCGGCAGGACATTCAAGTTGAAATTCGGCCACCGCGGCGCCAACCAGCCCGTGAAGAACCTCGACACCGGCCGGGTCGAGATCACCAGCCAGAACCACGGCTTCGCGGTCGAGGCCAAATCCCTGGAAGCGGGCGGCGCCATCATCACCCACATCAACCTCAACGACGGCACCGTCGAAGGCTTCCGCCACGGCACGCTCCCCGTCTTCTGCGTCCAGTACCACCCCGAAGCCTCCCCCGGCCCCCACGACGCCGGCTATCTCTTCGACGCCTTCATGGAAATGATGAAGACCAAGACACCACCGACCGGCGAACGCCTCAAACAGCTACAACAACTGCGCGACAAGCCCAACAGCATGACCGCCGGTTCGGCTAAGTAGGGCCAGCGTCCTCGCTGGCCCGGTTTGGCGAATCGCACTCCCGAAAAAACAGAATGGCCGACGGGGAAGCCGGCCCTGTTGTCGCTCACCACTGCGCCGGCATGAACTGGTCCACATCCTTTGCCGTGATGATGTGTTTCTGCAGGAAGTACACCGGTCGGGCGATCTTCTTTCCCGAGAACCAGTCGGCCGCGATGCAGATCGGCAAGGCACCGTCGCCTTCGGCCGACTGGTAAGTCATCGCCTGCAGTTTCCCGGCCTTTACAAACTCCACGCCTGTGCGGCTCGTGCCCGCCGAGACACAGATCACGTCATTGCGGCCGGCATCCTTTAGCGCTTCGGCGATGCCGACCATGGCCTTCGAATCATCCGCGCTGACGATCCCCTTCAGCTCACTGCCGTATTTCTTCAGCCACGCGGCCACCTGCGTCTTGGTCTCCTCGGTCTTGAGGTCCGTGCTCTGCATGTCCAGGCACTTCATGTTCGGGGCAACCTGCTTGAGTTCCGAAACCGGCGCCCAGGTGCGCGAGAGATAGCAACTCGTGCCCGCAAGATGCCGGACCACGCAATAGCCGCCCTGGTCGTTCATCTGCCTGGCGAACTCCCGGGCCAACATGCGGAACTGGCCCCAGTCGTCCGGGCCGGTCCAGGTGATGACGTACTTCATCCCTTCGTCGACGGGCAACAGATTGCTCGCGATGACTGGGATCTTCTCTTCGTACAACCGCTTGAGCATCGGCACCACGCCGTTGGAATCCACGGGCGTCAGAATCACCAGGTCGGGCCTCATGCGGATCACCTGCTCGACCTGGTCCGCCTGCACCTTGTTGTCGTTGCCGGCTTCCATGATCGTCAGTTCCATGCCGTAGGCGTCGGCCATGCGTGTCATGCCGGTGCGGTAGCCGGTCCAGTAGGGATGGTCCATGTACTGAAGGCTCACGACCTTCTTGCCGCGCGGGCCGGTTCCGGGGCTGACGGGCATGGGCAGCTTCTGCACATTCCACCCGGAGTATTCGTAGTCGTACCAGCGAAGCAGATGATCGTCGGGCAGCTTTGCCGGGTCCGCCGGCCGCGGTGGAGCTTTGAGCGGGCTGTTGTCCACCCAGCCCAGCGGCTGGCCGTCGGTCGCCCGCAGCGTGGCCACATCCACCGCCGCTGCTTTGGGCGCGGTGGGCTGAACCGCCGCGCCGCCCGCCGGGCCAGGCACAACCGTGATCGTTCCACCACGATCGTTGCGCAGGGTCATCGCGAAGATGGCCACGATCGCCACG
>JBEKVL010000284.1:0-7748 GCA_049514055.1 Tepidisphaeraceae bacterium
GGTCGCAGACCGACATCAGCCTGCCGCACTGGTCACAGATGCGGTCCTCCACCTCCAGAACCTTCCGAGTCAACGCCACGCCACGCGGCCAGTGATGCGACATGAGCAGACCTCCTTGTCTGCGCGGCTATTCGCCTGCTTCTCATATCGGCAATTGCACCTCTCCATCTCTAGCCTCTTGGCGGACAGTTGATGCAAAATGCAAAGTGAAACATGCAAAATGAAGAAATGAGAATACACAATGTAGAAATACAAATACAAAGTGAACGAGTGAGGCGATGCTGCATTAGCGTCGGTCGTTGAGGCGCGGGCGGGCAGGCGTTCTTGCCGGCACGGAATGCCACACGGTTTAGTTTCGGGAAGGCCGGCGAGGACGCTGGCCCTACCTGGGCATCGGCGCCGCGACTCCGTCCAGTCGCTTCAGGCACCAGTTCAGCCAATGCGCTTCCTGTGCATCGGCGGCGCAGTACAGCGATTCGATCTGGGCACGCGCGTTTTCGGCGGCTGAACCCATGCTGCCCAGGGCCAGCAACGCTCGCTGGCGCCTGGCAGAATCGCGGTCGTTGAGGGCTTTGCAGAAGATCTCCATCGCTTCCTCGGGGAAGTGGACGAAGATGCGATAGCCCCAGGTCGGCGTCTGGCCGGCGGTTTCTTCGATCAGCCGCGCGGCCAGCGTGCGGGCGGCCGGGCGGACGCGGTCGCCGAGTTCGCAAAGGAACGCCTCGAAGAGATAGCGCTGAAAATTGTGTTCCGGAAACATCCTCAGAAACAGTTCATTGCTCACCCACGGGATATGTTTGTCCGGCTCGATCGCCCAGAGGGCGAACAGCCGCAAGGCCGGGTTCTTGAACGCCAGACCCTGCAGCGCCGGGGCGGCGGGTTTGGCGACCGGGCCGAGCAGCGCCAGATAGATCATCATGTTGTATCCATCGCGCTCGTTGCATCCGGGCAGGGCCTTGACCATGTAATCCACGGCCGGGCTCGCCATCTCGCCGCCGATCTGCGACATCGCCCGCACGGCCGCCCATTGCCGGGCCACGTCCTTGTCGGCAAGCATCGCGGCCAGCCGCTTGAGGGCGGGTCGGGCGGCCGGACCCATTCGGCCGAGCGCGTCGGCCGCATCGCACGCGCGGGCCGGCTCGCCGAGCAGTTGCGCGACCGGCTCGAACGCGGCGGCGGCGTCGGCGCCCAGCGAGGCAATCGCCTGCAGGGCGGCCACGCGGACCATTTCGTCGGGATCCTTGAGCAACGCGGCGAGTTGTGACGTGAACTTGCCGGCCGCCGGCCCGGCCATGCCGGCGTCGCGGGCAGCCTGACGGCGAACGACTGTATCGGCGTGAGCCAGTCCCTGGCCCAGCACGGACAGGGCGGCATCGGTCCTGGGGGCAATGCGCAGCAGCGCTGCGGCCGCGGAGAGGCGTACGGTTACCTCGGCGTCGCGGAGTAGTTCCGTCAGCGTGCCGGCCGCCGCGATGGCGCCGGGGCCGAGCGTCCGCAGCGTGTCGGCCGACTCGGCCCTCACGGTGGCGTCGCGCGAATGGAGGCCGGCAATCAGCGACGGGATATCCTCTTCCCCGGCGGCTCCCGGGCCGACGACGTACGCGGGGTCCGTGCCGATGGCCAGGGCGTGGGGCGGCATCTTCAGGCTGGCCCTGACACGCTGCACGCGGACCAGGCCGGGGAGGATCGTGCGGTTCAGCGCGATGTCGAAACTGGCGCCTTCGCTGTCGGCGCCGTGCGGCGTGGTGGTGATGATGGCCTGTTTGCCGGCCACGATCAGTTCGACCGCCTCGGCCAGCCGCGAGACGGTTCCGCAATATGCCAGCGGCAGTTCCGGCCGCTCGAGCGTCAAACGCCACCAGCCGTCCTGTGTCGGGGTGGCCTGATACCAGGCGCTGCCGAGACAGACCAGAAGCGTGGGTTGCGAGAAGAGCCCGCCCTGGGTGCAGAAAAGCACGGCGCGCCGGCCGGGCTCGGCCCATTCGAGAATACTCCTTGGCACGGCTGCGCCGGGGCTGGCAGACACCTGGTGCCGGAAACGGTCGTTGACGCTGGCGCCTTTGAGGTCACGGATCCTCTTGAGCACCACGACACCGCTCCGGCGGCTGAAGCGGTCCACCTCGACCAGGGCGATCTGGCTGGATTCGCGGACGATCCGCCCGAGTGTCGGCGTCAGATCCACGTATCCCATCGCCGGCAGGCATGCGCAGAGCAAGAAAGGCACGAGGCAGTATGGCAGGGCTCGCATCAAAGGATATAACGCGGCCGATGGTCAAATAGTTACAGGTTCGGAGCACAGTTGGGTGTGCCCACGGATTCTGGCAATTGACTCCTGTAGCCGCGATCACCGATTGCGGTTCCCTGCCGCGATCACCGATTGCGGCTACAGGCAGGTGGGTTGCCAAAAACAAATGGGCAGATCCGTTCAGTTCGGAGTACCGCCTTCAGGCGGTCTTCCGGATCGTCTGAAGGCGGTACTCCAAACGAGAACCTACGAGCGCGGCGCGATCTGTCGCCAGCGACGGTAGTAGAGAAAAACGATGCTCGGTCCGAAGGCCACGAGCATCACGGCGACTCCCAGGCAGAGCCCGATGCCGGATTCGATCCCGGCGCAGCACTCGCTACGCCGGCGGCAGACGACGTGGGCCGGCACGGCAATCAGCAGTTCCAGCACGCTGCCGGCGTAGATCCAGCGGTGCAGTCGGCCACCGAACGAGGCGGGCTCTCGCCGGCCGCTGAGTATCCAGAACACGAACGTCCAGGTTCCCCAGAGGATCAGCACCATCGAGGCAGTCAGCCAAAGTGGGAAATCGGGCATCTTGACCCACTCGTGAATCGCCATGCCCGCGGCCAAACCGAGAATCGCAAGCAGGGCACTGGTGGCGAGTATCGGGATCAGCAGCGAGCGTCGCGAGATCGGCCGGCGCTGGCCGACCCGGATCGGCGTCAGCAGCAGACCGAGTTCGGCCGCGACAAAGACCGTGCCGGCCACCACGAGTGGCAACCAGACCGAGTCGCCGCTCAGCGCGGATTGCAGCACGGGGAGGGATGCAAGGCCGAGCAGGATCAGGCCGTAAATGGCCCCGACGACAACGACCCATCGCGGCCCGCGACCGACGGCGCCGGGTTGGAGGGGCTCATAAGAGAGCGTAACCGGAGGCTCGGTCTTGTCGGCCGATTGCAGCATCGCCAAATCATACCGCCGCTGGCGGTCTGTCACACGAGATGCGACGGGTGAAACGACAGACAAGAATGTCTGTCGTACGACAGGAAGGAATGCCTGTCCCATCGTTTACCCATCAGTTTAACATGGCGGAGTGCCAGCGGATCAATGAACGGGTTGCGTGGCCGGTTGTTCCGATGGAGTGACGGGCTTGCCGGATTCGGGCTGGTCTTTGTACTCCTCGACAAGCTGGTCGAGCGACTGCACCTCGACGCGGCGGTTGGGTTGCCTGGATTCCACACCATACACGCGCTGGGCCACTGGCTCGAACGTGGAACAGCCGATCACGCGGAGGGTTTCGGCTTCCACTCCCTTGCTCACGAGGTAGTCGGCCACAGCCTGGGCGCGGCGGATCGACAGGTCGAGTTTCTGCGCGGCCGTGCCGCCGTCGGGGAAGTCGTCGAGGTCCGCATGGCCCTTGACCATGAAGATGTTGCGGTGGCCGCGGATGAGCAGGACGATTTCGTCGAGGGGTTGCGCCGCCTCGGTTGAGATGTTGATTTGTCCAGGTGCGAAGAGGATGCGGGCGCCGACGAGCGTTTGCCTGCCGTTGCGGATGGCCTGCACCGTCTTGTCGGGACCCAGTGCTCCGTTGATCTTCTGGTCGTTGTTGCCGGGGCCCTTGGGCCCTTTGCCGAGGATAATCAGATCGATGGGATCGGTGCTGTCGGGGTTCGGGTGGTGGCCGAACCCGATGCGGATTCCGGCCAGAACCTCGTTGTGCCGCTGTTCCGCGGCCGCCTTTGCCGCGGCGTCGCCCGCGCCGGCTCCGCCGGGCTTCAGGCACCAGAGGATGACGAAGAGCCCCATCATGCACATGATGAGATCGGCGAGCGTGAAGATCCATTCCGGGCATTCTTCACATTCGACTTCCGCACATTTGCAGCGGGCCTTCGCCATGACACTCCCTGGGAGTAATTAGAAGCGAAAAATGAAAAGTGAAAAATGAGTTCATTTTGCATCTCTCATTTTGCCTTTTTCACTATCACGATGTTCCATCGTTGTAAATTGCCCCCTCACGCCGCCTTGGCCATGGTGACCTGCTGTTTGGCGCTGAGGAAGCTCAGGAGCTGCATTTCCACGACGCGCGGATTGTTTCCGGCCTGGATCGACAACACGCCCTGGAGAATGATCTCCTTGACAAATGCCTCCTCCCGCGACTTGAGCCCGAGTTTCTCCGCCACCGGGCCCGCGATGATGTTCTGGAGAAGCGCCCCGTAGAGCGTGCCGACCAGGGCGACGGCTAGTGCGGCGCCGATGATCTTGGCATCGCCGCCGAGATGGCGGAACATGGCCACCTGGGCCGTGAGGCAGGCGATCAGCCCGCAACCCGGGCCGAACTTGGCGAGCATTCCGAAGAAATGCTTGCCGTGTTTGTGGCGTTCGAGCATGGCCTCGATTTCGATACGCATGATGCGTTCGATGATTTCGGGGTCGGTGCCGTCGATGGTGAGTTGCAGGCCCCGGCGGAGGAAGGGGTCGGGCGCCTCGCGGGCCACGGCTTCGAGGGCCAGGACACCGTCGCGCCGGGCGGTTTCGGCATATTGCACCATTTCCTTGATCAGGTGCTCGACATGCGTTTCCTTGGAGAAGAGCATCTTTTTGGCCGAGCCCAACGCGCCCAGGATCGAGTGCAGCGGCATGGACATGAACGCCGCTCCCAGCGCGCAGCCGCCGACGAGCATGACCTCGGCGGGTTTGATATAGGCGCTGATCTCGCCGTGCGAGGCGTGGAACGCCGCATAGGCCAGGCAGCCCCAGGCAAGGACATAGCCAATGATGGTTGCAAGATCCATAGAACCTCATTACCTATGTCGGTTATCCGGCCCCCGGAATTTGAAGTATTATCGGTCCAAGTTGATTTACGCCTTCCCGAACACCGCCCGGTGCAGTAACTCGATCGGATGCACCACTTGCACCTCCATACCCGCTTGCCGGGCGTGGGACTGTATATGCAGGGCGCAGCCCGCGTTTCCGGCGGCAACGTAACCCGCGGACGTCGAGCGGATGTTCCTGAGCTTTCGGCTGGCCAGTTCGCCGGCCATTGCGGGCTGCATCAGGTTGTAGGTCCCGGCCGCTCCGCAACACAAGTCGGACTCGGGAAGCGGCACGAGTCTGATGCCGGGGATGGCGGCCAGGAGTTTTCGCGGGGCGGCCGTCACCCGCTGGGCATGGGCAAGGTGGCAGGCGTCGTGATAAGTTACGGTCGCGTCGACCGGATACGACATCGGAGGCAATCCCAGGTCCAAGAGCACCTCACTGATGTCCCTCGTACGCCGCACGAATTCTCTGGCCCGCTCGGCGTAGTGGGGATCGCCGGCCAGTAGCCGGTCGTATTCCCGCAGCATGGCGCCGCAGCCTGCGATGGCGGTGGTTATCCATTGCGGCGGTTCCTGCCCGGCGGGCATGAAGGCGTCGAGGTTCCGCCGGGCAAGTTGCCGGGCCGTCTCGGGCTCGGAGTTGTGATGGTGGATCGCGCCACAGCATCCCTGGGACGGCGGAACCAGCACCTGCGCGCCGGCGGCGGCGAGGAGATCGATGGCCATCCGGTTCAGCCCGTCGAAGAGCACCGAGCCGACGCAACCGGAAAGCAGGGCGACACGGGGCGGGGGCATCTCGCCCGCGAGCTTCGGTTCGGTGAGCGCCGGCAGAGGTTTGGTCCAGAGAGGGCCGGTCCTGGGGAGCATCTGCTGCATTTTCGCCAGCGGCAGCGGCAGGAGTTTGCCGATGAGAGCACCGACACCAAGGCTCTGAAGCAGCCGGGCGGGCAGCACCGCCAGCTTCAGCCGCGCCGGGTGCGTCAGGATATGGAGCGACATCCAGCGGACCAAGCGCTGGGCGGCCGTGCGGGCCACGACCGGGGCAAGATCCTCGCGCGCACGTTCCAGGTGATGGTGATACTTCACGCCCGATGGGCAAATCGTTTCGCATCCCCGGCAGTCCAGACACAAATCGAGGTGGTTCTGCACTGACGCGGTCAGTTTGATCTCGCCTGTGGAGAGGCCCAGCATGAGTTGCAGCCGCCCGCGCGGGGAATCGGCCTCGTGCAGTGTGACGTTGTAGGTCGGGCAGGCCGGCAGGCACAGGCCGCAGTGAACGCACGCGGGCAGAATGGTGCGGAGGGTCTCGGGCAGGGATGGATCGTGTGAGTCGGCCATCAGGCGAACTCCAGTGCCGTGAGCCGGCCATCGGGATCGAACGCGGTCTTCAGCCGCCTGAGCAGATCCTGCTCCTCCGGCGAAACGTTGTAGTTGATGAGCCTCCGGCCATCGAACGCGGCCGCCCGTGCGGCGAATGAGGGCAGCAGGGGGGTGACACGGTCGATTGGGGTGTCGAAGAGGCGGATCACGCCGAAGGCCGGATCGGCCGCGAAATGGGCCGGTTGCAGGGCGCCAATGAATGCCGCAAGACGGCTCGGCGCCAGTGATACGCGGACAAGTTCCACAGGAAGGCGAATCTCCAGATTCACTCCCGACCAAATTCCGCTCCGCAGTTCCATGTCGGCCTCGATTGTCTGCCTCGCAAACGACTCGGACTTGATCGCGGCCAGTTCCCGCTCGTAGTAGTCCAGCGCCGCCTCGTTGCCGACGTAGCCGAGCAGGAGTTGGCCGGCCGTCAGTATCGACCACTGCGGCCGCAGGGATGTGGGCAGCAGTCTCGGGAAAATGTCACCTGGCCCATCTCCGATGGCGCGGGCTTCCAGCCCGTGCGTTATTCCTCCCGCTCCCATTGGGAGAAGGCCGGGGTGAGGGCTGGCTTTCCCTTCGCTCGGCGACTGATCTGGCGGAGCACCGACGCCCTGGGCTGGAAGTCCGTGCCACGGAAACACCGCATGAATCGCCCCGGCCGGCCGCCGATAGGTGCGTGTCGCCAGCGTGACGATCCGCCCGAACACACCGTGCTGGCCGACCATGAACTTGGTCAGGTCGTACCCGGCCACGTTCTTCATGGTGATGCCGCCAGCGGAGATCAGTTGATCGCTCCCGTTGGTGAACTGCACGCCCAGCAGCAGGTCCCGCCAGGCGCCGTATCCAAGCCGCAGCGGGCTGGACGAGTCTCCCTCGACTAGCCGGCCCAGCGGCAGATCGGGGTGTCCGTCCACCGGCAGCCATTGTCCGATCTTGGCGAGTTTCGCCTGTGCCTCTGCGAGTGCGACATCGGCCGCGAAAATGGCGGTCATGTCGCCCGGCATGAGCTGCGATTGCCCGGGCGATACGAGCGGGGCGCGGTCTGGACGTGTCGGGGTCTGAAGCATCGTCCCGGAATTAAAGCGGGAAGCGGTCGGGAAGGCAAAGAGCGGCTGCGATCCGGCGTGAGCAGACATTGGGGGTCGCTATTTCGCGCGTGTATCGCGGCTCTCTTTCCAAGCGTCCAGCAGGATGAAGACGTTGTCGTTGTTATAGCGTAACTTACCCCCCGCTGAACGCGGTTTCACGCTGTAATTACCGTATCCAAACGCGGCTTTTCAATTTCACGCGTCAGGCTACAGGTTGACGTTCAGCAGATCCAGAATCCGCTGCTGATC
>JBEKVL010000285.1:0-7737 GCA_049514055.1 Tepidisphaeraceae bacterium
AGTCGGAACGGATGGAGCGAGTCATCAACAATCTGCTGGACATGACGCGGCTGGAAACCGGCGGCATGAAGGTCCGCAGGGAATGGCAGCCGCTCCAGGAGGTGGTCGGCGCCGCGATCCGTCACCTGTCCAAGCGGCTGGATGGCCGGGAAATCCGTACGCATCTGCCCGGGGATCTGCCGATGGTGCCGATCGATGCGGTGGCCATCGAGCAGGTGCTGGCCAATCTGCTCGACAACGCGGCGGAGTACACGCCGGCCGGGTCGCCGATCGACATCTCGGCGCGGATCGAACCAGGCCGGGTGTTCCTCGAGGTCGCCGACCATGGCCCGGGGCTGCCACCCGGCAGCGAAAGTCGCGTGTTCGAGAAGTTTTTCCGCGCCCACAACAAAGGCGGCCAGCGCGGCATCGGGCTGGGGCTGGCGATCTGCAAGGGCCTGGTGGAAACCCACAACGGCACGATCACGGCGGCAAACCGCGCCGGCGGCGGCGCGGTCTTCACGATCGTGCTCCCCGTCGAAGGTTCGCCGCCCCAAGTCACACTCGATGATTGACCGAATGCCTTGGGCAAGGGAGAACACTGCCATGTCCGACACACCGCCGGTCATCCTGGTCATCGAAGACGACCCGCCGATCCAGAGATTCCTGCGGGTGACGCTGGCCGCACAGGGCTACGAAGTGCTGGAGGCGGCGGCCGGTAGACAGGGCCTGATCGACGCCGCCAGCCGCACGCCAGATCTCATCATCCTCGACCTGGGCCTGCCGGACATCGACGGCCTGGAAGTCACCCGCCAACTTCGCGAATGGTCGAAGGTCCCCATCATCGTGGTCTCGGCTCGCGGCAAGGAGCAGGACAAGGTGATGGCACTGGACGCCGGGGCCGACGACTATCTGACCAAGCCGTTCGGGGTGGGTGAACTGCTGGCCCGCGTGCGAGTGGCGATACGCCATGCGGCGGCGGTCAGGCAGGAGACGGGCGATCCGGTATTCGCGGTGGGTGATCTCCGGGTGGACCTTCTGCATCGGCAGGTATTTGTTGCCGAGAAGCAGGTACACTTGACGCCCAACGAGTTCAAACTCCTGGCGGTGCTGGTCAAGAACGCAGGAAAGGTGATGACGCACCGGCAACTGCTCAGGGAGGTCTGGGGGCCGTTCATCACGCAGGAGAACCATTACCTGCGCGTGTACATGAACCAGCTTCGAGAGAAGCTCGAGGCCGATCCTTCACGGCCGACGTACCTTCTGACGGAACCGGGCGTCGGATACCGCCTCATCGTCGAAGTTGCATGAACGGCCTGATTGCACGCCGCATACGGGTCGCAGACGGCCGGCCCGTGAGTAAGCCAGGAACGGGGAGAGGATCCGGACCTGTAACCAACGGGCTTGCAGTCAACGCCGCCGCAGACCGGGACCTACCGCAGTCGCTTGCTGAGTTCCGGGCGACGGCGCAATTCGACCTCCGAACGGCCTTCAAGGGCGTCGAGGCGCGTCGGCGCATCGCAGTTGCGCCAGGCGAGTATCTGCGCGGCCCACGGGGTCTGGGAGGACCGGTTGAAGTTGTCGCCCCAGGCCAGCATCAGCCGGGAAAATCGCAGGATATCCGCCTCCCGCCGGATGCCGTGGGAGCGGGCGCTGACGCGGGCCTGGCGAACGCTGCGCCGAAGTTGCGCGTCGCCCATGGTGGCACACAGAACCGGCCAGAGTTTCTTCAGGGCGGCGGCGATGCGGGTTTCCATGCCCTTGAAAGAGTGGGCCACGAGAGCGTCGTACTGTTCGGGACGGAGTTTAAGCATGTTCGTGGTGCCGGGTGTTGAGTTCTGATTCGGGCGTGGTGTGTCCTGAATGTTGCGTCCCGAGTGCTGCGGGTTGTGCGGCCACCCCCGATACAACGGCAAACCGTTCGGCTTGCATCTGTTTCTTCCCGCGGACGAAGCGCAGGATGGCGTGGGTGTCTTCTTCCTCGAAGACATAGGATTCGACCGGCCCGAAAACGGCACCGGCTTCCTGTTCGTTGACCGTCGGCAGATAGACGCCGAACACACGGGGATCGTAGTAACGGAAGAACAGCAGCGTTCCCGACGGATCGAGCACCATCAGCAGCGAGCGGAAGTGTTCGCGGAGCGCATCCATGGATGCACTCGACACGGCATATATCCCCCACGAAAGGCCCCAGCCGGACAGCAGCCACTCGGAAAACGGCGAGAACGGTTCAAGTCTCACCAAGTGGGGCGAGCGTCGCAGGAGATCGGGAGCGAAGTGCGGGCCGAGCAATGCCGCGTGCTCAACGCGATGCTGCTCGATCATCGCGATGATCTGCGGGCAGAAGTCGGGATCAACCACGGCGCAGGCGTGGCCGGACGAGGCGCCAAACAGCATCGAGCGCACTGTCTGAAGCCGCACGTTGGACGAAAGGCGAAAGGGTTCATTCATTCGTGGCGATTCTCCCGATAGACGTCCAGGGCGTTCAGGGAGGACTCCTTTGGTGCGCGAGCGGCCAAACGCCGCTGTCGCTCACCGTCCGGGAACCTGCAAAGAAGCGCCGGCCCCCAGGGGGTCTTGCTCGGTGACCGGCTCGGTTTTGACCCAGGCGATACACTGGTTCAGCGGATCGATATACCGGATATAGACCCAGGCCGCGATGCCGTCATCGCCAGCGCCCATCAGCGCGGGGAACTGGGTCTCCTTGAGATCCACCTTCGCCACCTCGGCAATGGGCACAAACTGGCGTGTGGCCGTGCTGGCGTAATAGAGCCTGGACTTGGAGTCCTTCAGCAGCAGCACGAGGGATTGATCCCGCTTGACAAGCGAGTCGAGGACCGACAGCAATCCGATCTCCTGATTCCCGAAGGACCACATGTACTCCGCGCGCGGGTGGGCCAGGTTGACGCGGGCGCAACGCAGCAGCGGCGAACTGTCGAGGATGACCCACGCGACCGGATCGGGCGGGGGCACCTCCTGGCCTGGGAGCGTGCGGACGCGCGGGAACACGGCATCCATGAATCCGTCCAGCCAGAGGACGCGATTATCGAGATTGACGATGGTGGGCGAGGAAAAGCCGGCCTTGCGATCGTCCAGAGGGAGCTTGCGGTAGACCAGTTCGCGCCCGCCGGGCGTCGCCCAGGCCACATGCAGCCGGGATTCATAATCCCAGATCCAGACGTTGGCGCCGAGAGGAGAGTGTTTGTCCAGCGGGAGATCCACAGTGTCGCAAGTCCCGTCGGGCGCCACGCAGAGCAGTGCGCAGCGCCGTGCCAGGGCGTCGGTGCCGAAAGGAACCAGCAGCGTCCCATCGCTCCGGGTGAAAGGGGATCGGATGGGTACGCCGTTATAGGGGGTCTTGACCGGAACCGGCGCCAGGGGCTTGAAGGTCTCCAGGTCCACCCCGCCCATCATCAGTTGCCCGTGGTCCAACCAGATCATCTGGCCACGGGTTGTGAGCGGATCGGAGATGGACGCGGCCAGGGCCTGAACCGGGTCGACAACGACGGCCACGTTGATCATATGGACCGGCGCGCGCGGCAGGTTCTGGCTCTGCTGCTGGTAGAACAAGGCATACTTGCCGGTATTGGGATCGGTCGGCGGGAACTTGTGGAGCAGAACGCCGGTCAGGGGCGACTGGGCCTGAATCCGGCCAATCCGCGGCGTGTCCAGAGCGACCGGGGAGATGGACTGAATGCGGAATGTGACGGGCGGGCTGTGCAGGCCCATCAGGCCTCGCTCGTACCTGGCGGCGACGGTGTAGGTGCCGGGCGCCAGTTCCCCAAACCAGCCGAGCAGGTCATCCTTGAGTTCCAGCTTCTGGTTGGGAGGCAGCGGCTTCACCTGCGGGTCGACCGGGCCGTGGGAATAAAGCCCCTGGCGGCGCGCCGGGGTCTTCTGGGTCGCCTCCTGGGGCTTGCCGGCGGCATCGGTCAGCGTAAGAATCAGCGCCTCGTTCTGGCGGTAGAGGGTCGTGACGTCCTGAAGGACACGCCCGGAAATGTTCTGGATCGCCACCTCGAAGAAGATCGACTCGCCGCGGAGAGCCTGCTGGCGGTCGAGCGCGAACTTGATTGAGAGTTCATCAGGCATGTTCCACCCGTGGTTGGTCAGTGTTGTCAGGTCACGTTGAACTCGACGGAAGCCTCGGTGCCGTCCAGGGCGAATTTCACCCTGACGCGGCCGACAGCCGTCCCCTTCACCGTCGCGACAACGCCCTGCGGGGTAATCGTGACATCGCCGCCGCTGACGGCTTCCTTGGACCATGTGCCCGAGCGGCTGAGGTTGATGCACGCCGTCCAGGTGCCCCCCCCAACGACGTTGATCGTCTTGGGCTGGGTCACCGCCAGCAGGTTCGTCTCGGCATTATTTGCGATGCCGGTGACGGTCTCCTTGAGCGTCGATCCGCCGCTGAGCTGCACGATGTGGGCAACCTTTGAGCCTTCGGTGATCTGATTGCCATACTCGGTCGACTTCTGCAGTTCGGTTTTCTTATAGAAACGCAGTCCCAGGGAACAGAATCCGCAGAAGTGGGTGCCGTAGTTCTTGAGCGCGTGGCGGATGTAACCCATGATGCAGGTGTAGTTGTCGTTTCCGTCGTGGTCCTCGAAGGCGCAGTTGCTCTTGGGGTCGACCAGGATCAGGTTGGTCGAGGTGGCTGAACTGTCCTCATAAGTGATCGCCGTGCTGCGATTGGTCAGCGAATGGGAGAGGAACAGTGTGTGCCCCATCTCGTGCGCACCGGTGTTGGTGAGCTGGGGGATGTCTCCGTGGTACATGTAGAAAATGCGGTCGCCCATGTATTCGCCAAGCGTGCCGTCGTGGAGATCGTTCGCCGGATGCCTGGCGAAGAGGACGAACAGGCCGTCGGAGTCCTTCTGGTCGTTGTCGTCGGGGTTGGTGATCGCCGGGGCCGAGTTGACGCAGGCGTGCTTGATCAGCTCGCGCGTCAAGAAATGCACATCGCGGTCGAGATTAAAATTATAAAACTTCTGGCTGGCGGGGTCCAGGTCGACTTTGTTTGTGGTGCCGGCCTTGAGGCGGCCCGGGATCAGTCCCGTGGTGAAGGCAGCCTGCATGGCGACATCGTTCGTGAAGAAGTTGTCGCCGGCACCGGAGGGATTGTAGCGCAGCTTGATTGCGTCGCGCCAGACCTGCCAGGTAATGGTGAACTCGGCCCTGGGCTTGATCACCTCAATGAACGACTTGCGATACCAGGCTATCCAGGTGTCCCAGTCGATGACGTCGCTGACACCATTGCAGAGCACGATCAGACGGAACTCGATCTCACGCCACATAACGAATCGCCCAGTTGTGTAGGCACATGGAACCTTGATCTCCTTCCTGGCGGCGTCGTAGACCTTGACCGGGGCGCCGTTGACCTTCTGCGTCTGGAGCTCCTTGTTCTCGGTGACGCCCTTCTCGACCATGCCGCGCAGTGAGAGCAGGATGCGGTAGTTGTCGCCGTTGACCGGAGCCGGCAGGAATGCGAAATCGGCAACGGCGATCTTCCTTTTGTTCTCGCCGGGCAAGCCGGGGACATTTTCCAGCTTGAGCTTCGCGCGCGTGCCCAGTTCTTCGAGTACTTTGAGATCGGCCCATTTTGCCTTGTCGGGCGCGGCGACCTCGCCGGCAATCGGCGGCTTGGTGTAAGGCAGGCCCTTGAAGACCCCGCTGGCCTTGACGCAGGCTGTCTTGGCCGGTTCGCGCAGGCCGGCGAACGTCTTGAGGGCGTTGTCGTTGCCGGTGGTGTCGGCGCCGCCGGTCTTGCCGTTGTATTTCTTGAAGAAGCCTTTGATGAACGTCAACCGTGGACCGTCGGTCTGGTCGAACTCCTCCCTCGGATCCTTGACCTCCAGGAGTACCTCGAGGTCTTCGGCGACGTCGGCCTGGACATCGCCGATGAACTTCTTGACGACCACGCGGAACGGAACGACGGGCTGCACCTCCGGCATCCAGCCGCGCGTGTTGTAGCTGTCCGGCTTGGAAAGGGCGCCGCCGAAAACCGCGTTCAGATCGGCCTTGGCGACGGCGTGATTATCGACGACCACGATACGGTAGATCTCATCCGGATTCGGGTTGGAACTGTCCCCCTTCTGGGCTGCCGGAAGCGCAGGCTTGGAGGTGTCGGCCTTGGGATCGGCCTCGGGCAGGATATTGGCGATGACGGCCGGGGCGTTTACGAGCGTTGCGCCCGGATCGGCGCGCGCGGCGTCAACGGTCCCGACTGATGGCCCGTCCTCCTTCTTCAGTTTGTACTTGCACCGGTAATTTGTGGCATCGCGGCTGACCCGATCGTGGCCGAGGTAGTACAGGAAGATCTGGTAGCTGACCGGGTGGAGCTGGACCACGGTGCGCTTTTTCTGCTCTCCTCCGACCTTTTTGAGGTCTTCGGCCGGAGCTCCGGATGAAACAGGTAGATTAGACTGGGTCATCTGAGTTCCTCGCTGTCTAGGCCAGACCGGACGGCGAACCGCCGGAGTCGGAGGGCGAGCCGCCGCCGGCACCGCCGTCCGGAGAATCGCCGCCGCCGTCTGGATGCTGCTCAGGGTCTTCGACATCGAGCAGGTCCCACTCGTTGTCGACGCGATCCGTAAGCTCGATGGAGGCTACTTCCGATTCGTCGACATCATCGACGCGAACGATGCCGTTGCTGTTGGTCTTCCTGGACATCTCGCTCCCGTCCGAAAGGATGATCTTGACCGGTTCCCTGACGACGGGCTTGCCGTCGGCGTCGACGACCTCGAACTCAAACCAGGTCTTCTCCTTCTCCGGCGGGGGCTGCTGGCCGGGAGGAGTGGTCCCGCCGCCGCCACCTCCGCCGCCGCCACCGGGAGTGGGTGGAACAAAGGCGCTGACGGGCGTAGACCCGGGCTTAACAGGTGCGATGGCACGTTGTCTGGCCTTGATCCTGGTCATTTCGCCCGGATCGGCGGTGTCGGCCTCCTCGGGGGCGGCCGGATCCTTCGGGGCATCGGGAGCGACCGCGGTGCCCGAAGCCGGCGAAGCCCCGGGGCCCGAGGCGATGTTGATCATGGAACCATCAAGCGTAATCTTCGTTCCCTTGATGGTGACACCGGAGGAATCGATGACGATGTTGTTCCCGCCGCAAACGAGCGAGATACCGCCGCCACCCTGAATGACGACGGTGCCGCCGGTCTTGAGGAAGTAATCACCCGAGGTGTCTTCCTGATGGTTGCCGGTGATCTTCTCGCCGACGCCAGCCTTGGCGGCGATGGAATACTGGCCGGTGATCTCGAGCGCCATCTTGTCGGCAACCTTGAGATACGCCTTGCCGCCGACCTTGGTGCTGTGATCACCGCCTACGAGATCGTTGCGGGAACCCTTAATCTGGTAGAACTGGTCCTTCACGACGATGCGATGGAACTTGCCTCCGATCCATTGCTTGACGTCGTTCTTGACGCGGAGGTGATGGTCCTTTTCCGCAAACATGAATATCTGTTCGTCACCCTTCTTGTCCTCGAGACGGATTTCATTGAAGCCGCCGCTGCCCTTGGACGAGTTGGACTTGATCGTGGATTGCGTCTTGTTTTCGGGCAGGGCATAGGGCGGCATGCTGCCGCCGTTATAGACGCTGCCGGTGACCAGCGGCCGGTCGGGGTCGCCCTCGAGGAACTCCACCACGACCTCATGTCCGACGCGTGGCAGGAAGACCGCGCCCCAGCCCTTGCCGGCCCAGACCTGGGCGACGCGCATCCAGCAACTCAATTCCTCGTCCTTGGCCTTGTCCGGGTTGCG
>JBEKVL010000286.1:0-7731 GCA_049514055.1 Tepidisphaeraceae bacterium
GACTGCCGGCCGTGCCGGATTCGTTGCTCGAGCTGACTCCGAACCACGGCATGCCGTTGATCGCCCAGCCGCGCACCTTGGGCACGCCGGGGAGTGCCTCGACCTTCTGGCCCATCGTCTGCATCGCAGGCACAGCGAACCGGGTCGGCGTCGCCGGCCCTGTCGCTGTCTGCGGTCTGGTGGTGCCGCGGACGAAGAAGCCAAACTCGGGCGCGAGGATCGGCCCCATTTCCAGGTCGGACACCTGGAACGAAAAGCTGCCGGACTTGGTCCACACGGTCAAAATCGTCCGCGCCACGTCCTCGGGTTGGGCATGGTAAGGCCAGATGCGCCGCCAGCGCGATGTGCCCATGTACAGCACGCTCAACCGCACGCCCCGGCGTGCGTCACCATTCCCGGCTGAACGCCAGGTAAGCGGGCCAACCATGGCGGTTCCCACATCGCCGGCCAGCGGCTTCACGCCACCAATGATCCCGTCGTACGCCTCAACGCGGCCGTCGTAAACGAGCGGAGCTGTTGCATCGTCGAAGCCCCATTCAATCTCCAGGTCCATTTGCTTCCACACGTCCGGGACGATCGCGCATAGCGAGGGGACGGCGTACGCCAAGGCGTCCTTGTCGCCGCGCACGGCCGCCACCACGCCCCAGGTATCCACCGGGATTGTGTAGATGTATGTGTGCCTGTCCGCGGACACAATGGGTTTGACCGCTTCTTTGATGCTCCGGGGATTCCACCAGGTGTGCGCTGTCCCGTCGGTGGCGTCGAAGTACGACAGGACCACCTGCTCGGGTGACGGCCATTCCCTGGCATCCATCGGCCACGACAGTTCGACCCGTCGCACCGGCCGCACCTCTTCCCAGAGCGCCCCGCAGAGAACCTTCCTGACCGCCGAAGCGTTCACATCCACTGGCTTGTCAAATGGCAGGCTGGCGTACTGCATCAACAGGAGCCAGCTCTCGGGCGGATTCTCCATGGCCTTGCGGTCGGCTCGATAGGAGTAGGCACTTGGTGCAACGTCGGCCGGTTGCCCTGCCAGTCTGGCCAACCCGGCATTAGCCGTGTCGGCCGCCGCAGGCTCGTCCGCTGCGTGCGCGACCTGGGCCGACCACAACACCAGCGCTAGGGCAATGACGCCGCTGGCCACCAACACGCAAGAGAGAGTCGTCGTCGTCTTCATCGCTTCCGCCTTTCCCTGCCGTACCATCGCAGGCTGCTTCCGCATAACCCCCAAGGATTCTCGGCCGTTGATTGTAACCCGCGTGGCCGGCCATCCGGTGTGGCGGCTGCGGACTTTACATCTTATCAAACTGGCTCACAACAAAGCCACGCGCTCGCATCACGTCGCCTGTGCCGAGACGCTTGACACGTACTTCGGCGATGGTGATGCTGGGGAAGTGCTGCAGATCATCCAGGACCACTTCACGATCCAGGCGGATCGGCCAGGGAGTTTGCTCTTGTCGGCGCTGACCGCCGCGGATGAACCGATTGACGCGTATGTCCTTTGCGCCATCAGTGATGCCGCCCAGAAGCGGTGGACGATTCCCGGCGTTACCAAGCAGCTCCATGGGCTGCTCAGTTCCCGCCCCCGCAACACATGGAGGCGACTATGAACGGAACATCGGGTCTCTCGCGTCGCGGTTTCCTCTCGCATTCCACCGCTGTCAGTCTGGGATTCGTCTCCGCCGCTGGATTGGGTTCGCTTCCACTTTCCCTGCGAGCAGCGCACGTGAATGGCGATTATTCGGAATTGCTTCGCAGCATCATCGATCCTGAGATCCGCGCCGGCGTCGAGGCCGCCATTCTCAAGAACGTGATTCCCTCGGCCACCGAAAAGGCTTACCCCGGCCATTTCACGATTACCGCGGACGGCGGTGCGTACGGCGGCGACACCACCTGGCCGGGCCTCGATTCCTGGCAAATGGCCGGGGCGTACCTGCTTCTGGGCCGCACGCGCCTGGTCCTTGACTACTTCGACTTCGTGCGCGCATCCCAGCGAAAAGACGGCAACATTCCTTTCGCCATCTTCCCTGGTAACACGCAGCCCGGCGGCTGTCTGCGCGGCCTGAAATCCCCGGACGACATCTTCACCTACCGCCCGCCCAGGCACGAAGACCTGCCTGCTTCCAGCCAGGAAGCGCGGCAGTGGATCGGACTTTTCGAGCACTGGCAACCCAAGGCCAATCCCCTCAGCACCCTGGGTGCCATCTGCTACATCCTCACCGCCGCCGAAATCTTTGCCGCGACGACTTCCCTGCCCTGGCTCAAAGAACGATTGCCTTCCCTGCAAGCCGCGGCCAGGTATCTGCTGACCCGCAAGGCCGACAACGGCCTGATCGGTGGCTCCGGGTTCTACACCGAAGCACCACCGCGGTACGGCTGGGACGGCATCACCCAATGCTATGCCGTCCACGCCTTCCGCAAACTCGCCCAACTGCTCGCCGCGGCCGACGATAAGCCTGGCCAGACCATCTGGTCTACCGAAACCGGGAAGCTCACGCGAAGTTTCATCGCCGCTTTCTGGCGTGAGGATCACTTTGCCGAGTACATTCACGCGGAACGCGGCCTGGTCGATTCGCATGGGCTGTCGGATGTGAATTGGGCGGCCGTCGCGTTCGGCATCGCCGCCGATCGCGATCTCGCATTGCTCTGGCCCCGGCTGCTCAAGGAGCCCGGGTTCTGGCTCGGAGATATGCCCACGCAGACGGTGACCAGGCCTTTCACCTATGAGAAATGGGAACACAGCGAGCCCGTGCCGATCCAATTTCCGCCGCTGAATGACGTCGCCGCCATGGGTCGCGCCTGGTACGTCGAGGCGATGGCCTGCCAGCGCATGGAAAGCCGCGATCGGCTGGTGGAGTCCGCCCGCAAGGTGTGCCGCGCCGCCAAACCCACTGGTTACTGGCGCGAGCGATACCACCCACGACCGGATGGCACCGTCGCCCCCGCCGGCGCTGAGAAATACTGCGAATACGCCACGGTCCTTGTGCGCGTGGTCCTGGGGAATCGAGCGGCCTTCTGCCAGTGACGTTCGCCAGGCACATCCAGGTCATTCTCGCGGCAACTTGAACTCAACGACCGTCAGCGAGAGCGAGGGGAACTCGTGAACCAGTTTTCCGTCGGCCACGTCTGCCTTGCCTTCCGCCGTGCGCACCCGCTCGGGCTCGCGCCAGGAGTTGGCCGCATCGCGCTCGCCCGCCCGGCCGCTATCGGCCAGGGTCCAGACATCGACCGATCCGCTCGAGGGCGAAAATGCCGACAGGTTCAGCGTCCGCTTCTGTGGAACGGTCGTGGGATTTACCACGAAGATCGCCAGTCGCCGGCCATCGGCCGACAGCGTGGCACTGACGTCCAGCGCCGGATCGTGCGGCACATCGGCGTCGATCGCCACCTTCAACGGATACTGGCCCGCGTGGTCGGCATAGAGCTGCTGCGCATAGTACGTCGGTGTCTTGTAGAGCCCGGTGGCATTGGTCTGGATGATGCCGCTGCAGAAGCTGTCGGCCAGGTTGCTGCGGTTGGCGATCTCGATGAGGTCGCAGTGCCTGTGCATGAAGTTGTGGTAGCGGCTGCAGACCAGGGCATTGTCCAGTGTCCAGAGCATCGCCCGATGCAACCCGGCATCGCCGGCCGTCGTGTTCCACTCGGTGATGCCCAGCCGGATGTCGCGCCCCGGGGCGTTCTCGGCGAGCATGCCACGGCAGCGCTGCACGTCCCGCTCCATCTCGGCCAGATTCTGGCATCCGTAGTGATGCGGGCAGATGTAATCGAGGAACTCACCCGCGCTCTTCACGAGCCCGGACGATGGGAACGATCCCATCAGCTTGATCTTTGGGTCGATGGCCTTCATCGCCTTGCAGAACTCGGCCACGCCCTTCTGGTAGGTTTCATCGCCCAGTTCATTGCCGATCTGCCAGAACTTCACGCCGTAGGGCTCGGCGTGGCCGTTGGCCGCACGGAGCTTGCCCATGGGTGACGTGATCGGACCATTGAAGTACTCGACCTGATCGGCCGCATCCCCGGGGATCTTGCCGGTAAAGCGGACGCAGATGAGCGGCTCGGCGCCGGCCCACTGGCACAACTTCACAAACTCCTCCAGCCCGGCGTTGCCCGGTTCCAGGCCACCCCACACCGTGGTAAAGGGGACGCGTTTGGCCGGATCGCCGATAGTGGCGGTCCACTCCAAAGCCTCGGTGGTGCTTCCGCCAAAACGAATGATGCCGGGCCGCAGAGCCTTGATCGCCTCGGCCGCGTCGCGCCGCCAGCCAAAGACGTTGTCCACCGGCATGAGGGAAACCTGATCGATCCACAGCGTACCCGGCCCGCGGAAGGAAATGGTCAAGGTGGCATGAGCGTCGGCTTGGGTTGGAGTCAGCGTCGCTTCGAAACGCTGCCACTGCTCGCCGGGCTTGAACTCCGCCGATGCATACGTCTTCCCACTGCCCCATAGCGCGACCTGCGCGGGAGTGGTGAGCCCTTCGGCACGCGGATGGAGCGAGCAGCGCAGGGGCTGGCCGGCCTGAACGGACTTGCCCTCCTGCGAGATGCCCAGCGTGGCGGGGTCGCCGGGCTTCTGGCGGATACGCTGCGCGACCTTGCCGTTGAAAGGATTGGCCGGATCGAGTGCGTACTCGCCTAGATTCACCGCCCCGTCCGGATACCAGGGACGTTCCAGGCGGTCGGTCTCCTTGCGGAAGACAAAGCGGTAAGGCGGCACTCCCTCGAAGCTGCCGTCGAAGACCTGCTCGGCGAAGATGGAAGGCGTCAGCGCGCACAAATACTCGATGAACTGGCCGTACTGGAAAGGGCTGATCGCGCCTCGGCAGATACGCTCCCTGGTGATCGTGAGGTGGGAGACCGTCGTATCGAGTTCTTCGAGTCGCAGGTCGTCGAACCAGGCCGTGCCCGTGCCGCGTCCATAGCCGACGAAGAAGATCGCGATGCGCGTCACCCCATCCTCCGGCGGCAGAAAGGTGATGACCTCCTCCGTCCAGTCGTTGTTGCCGACGTGGTTCTGGCCGGAGGCCACGATGCCGCCGCCGGCCGTACGCTGGATCTGAAACGTCCCGCAAACAGGCGCGCCGTGCGGGTCGAGCTTCTCCGTGCGCACCCAGCCGCGCAAACGATACCAGCGCCCCGGCGTGAGTTTGATCTCCTGCCCGAAGGCGGTGTCGGAAGGCGCCTCAGCGCTGACGCGGAGCGACTGCCGGCCTTCGTGATGCACGGCCGCATCGAGCGCCACGGTCGGCCGGGCGCCGTAGACATGCAGCGACCAGCCTTCATGCGCGGTCGGCGACTCAAAGCCCGGGTTGGTCAGCGGCACCGTGCGTGCCGGCGCCGCGGCATCTGTTTTCATCACCGTGACGGCGAGCAAGGCGGCAATTGCAAACGTAAACTGGAAGCTTCGCATGGCGGGCACCTCCGGCCACAGGCAATACACCAGAGAACTGGAGTGCCATTATTGCTCACCGCGTCGCCGCCGCAATAGCCCTTTCCGGTCTGGTGCAACGCTATGGCTGTGTCGCCACGCAGCATGCCAATTCATGCAACCGCCCGCCTCTCGTGCTCGGCCCGTGGGCCGATCTCGGGTAGAATCCGCAGAGGAGGTTCGTGTGCCTTTCATTCTTGCCCTGGACCAGGGAACCACCAGTTCGCGGGCGATCCTCTTCGATCACACCGGCCAGATCCGAGCCACCGCCGCCAGGGAATTCCGCCAGATGTTCCCTCAGAACGGATGGGTTGAGCATGATCCGGATGAGATCTGGACGACGCAGCTTGCCGTCGCTCAAGAGGTGCTCCACATTGCCGGGGTTTCGGCGCGCGACGTGGCCGCCATCGGCATCGCCAACCAGCGCGAGACAACGATCATCTGGGACCGGCGCACCGGTCGGCCCGTATACAATGCGATCGTCTGGCAGGATCGCCGAACCGCGCAGTTCTGCGACCAACTGAAGCGGCAGGGACACCTCAGCGCCGTCCAGTGGAAGACCGGGCTGGTGATCGACGCGTACTTCTCCGCCAGCAAGGTCCAGTGGCTCCTGGAGAATGTTCCCGGCGTCCACGAGCGAGCCCAACGCAGCGAACTGGCATTCGGCACCGTCGATTCCTGGCTGCTCTGGAAGCTGACCAACGGGGGCGTGCATGCCACCGATGCCAGCAATGCCTCGCGGACCATGCTGTACGACATCCACTCCCACCATTGGGATGATGACCTGCTGAACCTGTTCGGGATTCCCCGATCGCTCCTGCCCGAGGTCCGCGCGTGCAGCGAGGTGTTGGGAGAGTCCGCCCATGGTCTGTTTGACGCTCCGATTCCGATCTCCGGGATGGCCGGAGACCAGCAGGCGGCCTTGTTCGGCCAGACCTGCTTCACTCCCGGGCTGGCCAAGTGTACTTATGGCACCGGCTGCTTCATGCTCACGAACATCGGTGCCCAGGCCGTCGCCTCACAGCATGAACTGCTGACCACGATCGCCTGGCAGAAGGACGGTTCGACGACCTATGCGTTGGAGGGCAGCGTGTTTATCGGCGGTGCGGTGGTGCAATGGCTGCGTGACGGTTTGAAATTGATCAAGTCGGCGGCGGAGGTCGAGGCACTGGCCGCGACGGTCCCAGACAACGGTGGCGTGTACATGGTTCCGGCCTTCGCGGGGCTGGGCGCGCCGCACTGGGACCAGTATGCCCGTGGCAGCATTTCCGGCATCACCCGCGGCACCACGGCCGGCCATTTCGCCCGGGCCGCCCTGGAGAGCATCGCTTACCAGGTGGCGGACGTCCTGGATGTGATGCAGATGGATTCCGGCGTCAGGATCGGGGAATTACGCGTGGACGGCGGGGCAACGGCCAACAACCTGCTCATGCAGTTCCAGGCCGATCTCCTGCGGATTCCCGTGGTTCGTCCGAAGGTGACCGAGACGACCGCGCTGGGAGCCGCATATCTGGCGGGGTTGGCGGTGGGGTATTGGAAGAGCGTGGCGGAGATCCAGGCCAACTGGCAGGTCGAGAGGACTTTCGAGCCGCAAATGAGCGACGATCGGGCGCGCCGCCAGCGCCGTCGCTGGGCCGAGGCGCTGGAGCGGTCCCGCGACTGGGAAGAACACTCCACAGGCGTTGCCAATGCGCCATAAGACACGGTAAAGCAAGTATGGAAGCCGCGTCACCGCAGGCACGTCCGTTTTGGCTCGATCGTCTGGCTGACCGGAATATCATAGTACCCCCATGGAGGCGAACACACGCGAGAACTGCGAAATGTTGGATTATCACGGCGGGGTCGTGCGAGGCTCTCGCCGACGCGGCTGTCGCCGATCGCCAGAAGGCTGGCGAAGCTGAACCAGCCGCAACTCGGCCGGAACTGACGGCGGACACGCCGGAAACCAACCCGAACCCCCGCCCGACGCCAAGCGGGGGCTGATGCTGCGCCGAAACAGCCCCCCCGCCCGCCCGGCCAGAGGCCGAGAAGTATTCCCGTGGCTCAATAATGCACATTTGAAGACTTATGATGCGAGTCGCCCGAGTGACGTCCAGATGACGCCGATGGGTACCCCGCATCGCAACCGGCTCTGTCACATCAGCGATCCCGCGCCAGGCTCCCTCGGACCCCTATCTTGCCGAGGTTGCCGCCGCTTTTTCCGGCCGAGCAGATTCGCAGTCCCTATTTTGGCATGGGGAAGGCAGTCGAAATGGTCTTAATGATGTCGTTAATAGCCGTTTTGCTGGCATTGGCGCAATGGCAGA
>JBEKVL010000287.1:0-18263 GCA_049514055.1 Tepidisphaeraceae bacterium
GACGCATCCAGTGTGGCTTCCATGCCAGCTCCTTTTTCATAAACCACGGGCCTCCGGCCCGTTACACCGCAACATAGTGTACCAAAGATGTGGGTAAACTTGAGGCTGGAAGCCCGTGCCACGACAATTCTCATTCCCCAAGCCTGACTGGCAAGGGAACATCTTCCCATCCTGCCCGGCCCAGGGCGATATCCCTTTCGACAAATTCCCAGACGACGATCTCCTTGCCTTCGAGAATTTCCGGGTTGGTGTTCAGTTTGCGGCGGACGTCGGTCGAGGCGCCGCCGTCGCTGACGATCGCATCCACCGGTGTTTTCAGGGACAGCGCCAGGTGGGAGATGAAACCGGCGGAGCCGGGAAGAAGGCGTTTGGTCTGGTCCGACATACCGGTGGGATCATCGGATTCGCCCAGTGAACGCGGCTCGGCGAACTGGTAAATGCGGCAGAAGCTGTCGCCCAGAACCAAGATCGGCGACTGCTGGGCCGGATATTTGAACGTCCCCGGCCGGTCGGCGGCGGCGGGAATCAGCAGTCCCTTGGCCGGGTCGATGACCTGGGTGCATTCGACTTGCTCGCCGGAGTATGCGCGGTCAATGCCGGGGATTTGGGTCATGTCGAGAATGTCGCTGTGGCGGGTGACGTTCCGGGCGCGCGTGGAGAATACGCGAGAGCCGGGCTGTATCCAAGTGAGTTGCGCGAGGTGCTGGCTGACGGTGTGGGCGGCAGCGGCTACGCCTTGTGGAGTCCAATGGGTATCGCGGGCGAGGTAAAGATCGGCATTCTGGCGGCGCGCCGCGCGGAACGCGCTGAAGAGATCGACCGTCTCCACCCCCCTGCCGCGAAGGTCGTGGATCAAGGCGAGCGTCGGAGAATCCACTTCCTGGCCAGCGGCTCTGCCTGTCAGTTTGTCCGGGTAGACACTCGGCTTGCCGGGAACAGGCACGACAAGCAGTTGAATACCTCGCTCGCGGAGTTGGTCGCGGAAACGCACGATGGCGCGGACGACACTCTCGCGGCGGGTCGGGTGATCCGACGGCGCCACCCACGCGGAACTGCCGGTGTCGATCTCAAGGCGGTCGGGCTCGACAACGTAGCGGACATCGGGGCGAAAGAAGAACCAGTCGTCGCGGCCGAGGATCGCCTTGGCACCGGTGTCATGAAGCGTCGCGAAGAGCAGCCGCTGCATTTGCGGCCGAAGTTGTTGTTGAAATACGGACTTCTCTTCGAGCGTACGTTCGTATTCACGCAAATTGGCGGCCGTCGGCCGGGTGCGGAACACGTCGGTAGCCTGCACGCGCTGGCCACGGCGGAGTTCGATGCCAGTCTGAGCCGCCGGTACGGCGAAGATGATCCCCAGGAAGCAGAGGATCAGGGCGACTTCGCTTTTACGCACGTTACTGCGCATGTGGAACTCCTACCCGCGTGACGTCATCCTGAGCGTACTCGCGAAGGATCTGGCCTGACGACCCAAGGCCAGATTCCTCGCGAGTACGCTCGGAATGACGCTCCGTAGCTTGTTGAATACCGTCGAGAACCATGGTCTCTCCATCAGAACTGGAAATAGAGGAACGGGTTGAACGTCTGGGACGACATCACGACCAGCGAGAACACGAACAGTGGGACCAGCATGGCCACGCGCGGCCACGTCTGGGGCTTTTTCGCCCATTCATGCGCCTGCGTCGGCTGGAACACGAACAGGCCGCAGAGAAACATCGCCAGCACGGCCATGGGCGTGTAGATGTCGGCGGCCAGCAGGGCCGACGCGGGCGAGCCGCTGCGCAGGCCGGACATGGCGCCGAAATAGTGGATCGCTGCGGTGAGGTTGTCGGCACGGAACAGCACCCAGGAGAAGAGGACCAGCAGAAAGGTGATGGCGATGCGGAGACTGGGCGGCAGGCGGCCGTAGAGGCTCTGTTTGCCGCGCCAGCGCTCGTACGCAAGCAGCAACCCGTGGTAACTGCCCCAGAGAATAAAATTCCACTTGGCGCCGTGCCAGAGGCCGCCAAGAAGCATGACGACGGCGAGGTTGAAGTAGGTCCGCGTCGGCCCGCGGCGGTTGCCGCCGAGCGGATAGTAGAGGTAGTCGCGCAGCACGCTGGAGAGCGAAATGTGCCAGCGCCGCCAGAGATCGGTGATGCTCTGGGCCAGATAGGGCGCGTCGAAGTTCTTGAGATACTCAAACCCCAGCATCCGGCCGAGGCCGACCGCCATGTCGGAGTAGCCGCAGAAATCGAAGTAGATCTGGAAGGCATACGCCAGCACGCCCACCCAGGCATCGAGCGCGCCGGGCTGCGCGGCGTTGAAGACCGCATCGGCGACGTGGCCCATGGGATTGGCCAGCAATATCTTCTTGGCAAAGCCGAGAACGAAGATCGCGATGCCCGAGGCGAAACGCGGAACGGTGTGCTCGCGGTAGTCGAGCTGCCCGGCCAGCGTCTTGTAGCGGATGATCGGCCCGGCCACGAGATCCGGGAAAAGCGCGACGAACGCGGAGAAGTTGGTGAACGACCGGGCCGGTTTGGCATCGCCACGATAGAGGTCGACGATGTAGGTCAGGGAGTGGAACGTGTAGAAGGAGATACCGATGGGGAGCACCACCCGCAGAACGCGGAACTGCTCGTGGCCGGCCATGGCCAGCAGGCGATTGAGCGTCTCGGCGGTAAACATGTAGTATTTGAAGAACCCGAGAAAGCTGAGGTTGGTGACGCAGCAGGCGATCAGGGCGAGTTTGCGCTGGGCCGGCGTGGCGCCGGGACGGGTGATGACCCTGCCCCAGATGAAATCCATGACCGTGGTGAAGAGCATGAGGCAGACAAACCAGGGTTCCCACCAGCCATAGAAGCTGTAGCTGGCGATGGTGATCCAGAGGTTGCGCCAGGCGTGGGGGAGAGTGGAATTGGTCCAGATGGCGAAGAAACGGTTGACGGCCGGGGGGAAGCAGTAATCCAGCGCGCCGCTGGGCGCGAGATCCTGCATTTCGTAGTCCAGGGCCAGGCGATGCACCTCGCCGGTCACGAATCGGTCGAGCGTGCCGCCGAGCGGAGTGTCGCCCCAGTCGGCATCCTTGATCTGCGAGCGTGGCATCCACGGCTTGTAGTGGCCGACAAAGATGTCGTCTCCGGGATTCAGGTGATACCTGCCCTGCGGATCCTGGCGGTACACCTTGAGCACCTTGTACTTAAGGACATAGGTGTAGCGGTAGGCGCCGAGGTTGGGGAACTGCTCCGGGCGCTCCACGAGGCGCGCGATGACTTCGATGCGTCCGAGTTTGCTGACGAATTCATCCGCGCCGGTTTGCACGCGGCCCGCCAGCAGCCAGATGCCGGTGGCGACGGCCGCGATCACGAGCACGCCGCGCAGGCGGCCGGGGCCGCCGTTTCGGGGCGCGGCATCTAGTGCCGCCGGTGTCCCCACCGGCGGGTTGGGTGCGTGCTGGCCGCCATGGATTCCGCCAGCGAGTGTACTGGCGGCACTTTCGGGAGCCATCTACTTCCCTCCGAGTTCCACGTAGGTCCAATGCGGCTCGAAACCCGGTTGCGTCAGCCGGAAGACCGGGCCGCTGTTGGCGTTTGGATAGAGTGCCTTGAGTTCCTTGTAGTCCTCCGGCACGACGATCGGCGTGTCGGCCAGGCGCACGATGGCCATCGGGGAATCCGTGCCGCCATCGGATTCGGGAAAGGAGAAGATGGCGTATTTGTCGTCGGGTGAAGTGCAGCCGTAGTAGATATGCCGGCCGCGTTCGCCGTAAATCAGCGTGCGGGTTTTGCCGTCGGCGGTGGCCTGCATGAGCATGGTCGAGCCGTAGTCGCCGCCGATGCCGGGGGTGCGGTGGGAGTAGATCGACCGGCCGGAATCGCCCTGGAACCAGTCGGGCGTGCAGTTCTGGCCGCGGGAGATCTGGGTGGCCTGGCCGGTTTCGATGTCGATGACTGGCCGCCGACGTTGGCGGTGCCCACCAGGCGCTTGCCATCGGGTGACCAGTAGAGTTGCTGGAAGATCCCCCGGCGGGGGAGTTGCTTGACGACCTTCTTCGAGGCGATGTCGATGATTTGGATTCCCTCGCGCCGGTAGAGGCAGGCGAACTGTGTGCCATCGGGGCTCCATGATGCCCAGGGATATTCGCCCATGTCGCCGAACACGACGGGATTCGAGCCGTCGGCGTCGGCCACGACCAGTTCGCCCCGGGCGCCCCAGAGGTCGTGGTTGATCTCGGCGCCCTTCTTCAGCCGGCGATAGAGTATGCGTTTGGAATCCGGCGAGAACCGGCCGCCGTATTCGCTCCACTCGGGCGTCTGGGTGACGGAACGTTTGGCCGATCCGTCGGGGCGAGAAAGAAACAGATCGTAGTCGCCGTTGGTGGTCTTGGCGGAGAAGAGAATCCAGCCCTTGGTGGCGACTTCCTCGCGCAGTTTGTCGACGGCCGGGTCGCCGGCCAGGGCGCTGGTGGCGGCGAGAAGGATAAGGACAAAGGCACGGAGGCACGGAAGCACGGAGGCACGAAGTGTGGGAGTCTTGCGAGGCATGTTGACCTGCCTGAGTGAGAGTTGGGGTGATTGTGGCCGTTTCCACGAAACTGGCAAGGGGAATCTGCGCGCAAGAATGTCCGGGAGTGTGACCAGATCGTGGCATGGGCTTCCAGACCATGGTGTCGGTACTCCGACACATCCGCCGCCCACGGCGAGTCGGGCCAACGACCTGCCACGGGTCTGCCCGTTCTTTTTGGCAAAATGCGTATTTGTAGCCGCGATCGTTGATCGCGGTCCTCGCCGCGATCAACGATCGCGGCTACAGGAGGCAATTGCCAAAGTTTCCGGGCACACCCACCTGCCACCGGGCCGGATCGGCATCCTTGAGATTTGAACGACGGATGTTCATTTTTCAAGGATGCCTAGGCCCTCAATGTGCCGGCATTGCGGGATATATGGTGCCGCCGGTGAGGGCACCGGCGGCACTGAGCCATTCAGTCAAATGGCGGTTTTGCGATTGGCTCCCCCGCACGGGTACAATGACGCCCATGAAGACCAGAACCTCGCTGGCGTGCCGGGCCGTGTGCTGTGTGTCGTTCATGCTGGGGACTCTGGCCGCCAGCGGCCAGACGCTGGACGTCGCCCCGTTCGGGCAGGTGATGCACTGGGACAAGGACGGGCGGGACCATGGGGTGATGTGGGAGGATGCGCGAGATATCTTCCGAGTCGTTGTGGAATTTGCGGGCGAGGCGCCGAAGGCGGACGCGGTGCGGGTGGAGTATTGGCAGTCGCAGTGGCCGCAGCAGCGCATCCCGCGAGATCGGCCATCGGGGTCGGGCGGGTCGGGGTGGCTCAACGTGGGCGACTGGTATCAGGGCAAATGGCAGACGGCCGACGCCACTGTCGAGGCCAGGGGATCGACGCTGACCTGGACGTTCAATCCGGTCAACGCGAAGGAGTTCAAGGGGCTCAAGGGCTTTGACGCCAAGTATCGTTCGACAATGAAACTGAGGCTGCTGTCGGATCAGGCGCTGCCGGCCATCAAGTCGCTGGAGGCGCATACGGATTCGACGCTGGCCGGGCTGGGGATTGAGGTGGAGTGGGCGGATGCGGGGCAGGATGCACGCATCGAGGTGTTCAATGGGATGTTGGTGAAAGCGGCCGAGACGGCGGGGAACGTGACGCGGGCGAATGTTCTCTACGCCCAACCCGTCGGGTTCAACTCGTTCGATGAGACGGTGGTGACGGTGCGGGCCACGCCGGAGAAGACGTTTTCGTTCGCCGCGTCGGACCTGAACAAGTGGGGCCGTATCTTCCTGCCCGATCTGCGGGTGCTGGTGCGGAAGAGTGGGGAGAGCGTAACCTATGCGACGGCCGAGAAAGCATGGCGCGAGGCGAAGGCGCAAGAGAAGACGATGGACCTGTACTCGCGCGTCGCCAAGATGCCCGAGCAGACGCTCACGCGGGCGTGGGCGGATACGCCGGCCAAGCAGCCGCAGTACATCCCGCTGAGTTTCGAGGGAACGCGGCAGCATTTCCGGTCGGATCCCAACGGGGACATTGTGCTGAACAAGAACTGGATCTCGCGGATCAAGGGGAAGGACACGCCGCGGTGCAAATGGGATGGGGATGAACTTCGGTACAGTTTCGGACTGCCCAAGTCTCCCCTCACCAAGCGGGAGTTGGACTATGGTGGGGAGCCAATCATTACAAATGAGTGGATTGAGGGCGGCGTGAAGTATCAGCAGAGAGCATGTGCGTTGCCTTTGGCGATGGACCCCGACCCGCACACGCGCGTGGCGGCCGACGATCCGATGGTGCTCACGATGCGGATTGAGATGGAGAACGTTGCTGACGCTCAAGTTCAGGCAAGACTGGAATTCTCCGTAACTGATGGAAAAGGAATCGACAAGCTGGATTGCGGGTCGCTTCCAATCGCCCTTCATAGCGCGAAATACGACACAAACCGGCTGTGGTTGAGCCGTGACACGGCCGGCTTCGCCCAAAAGACGGACAACGGCAAGGTAAGCTACGGCGCGAAACTGGAACCGAAGGAGAAAAGGCACCTGGAGGTGCGCGTTTGTTTCATCGACCATCCAGAGAAGGAACTCGGACACATCCCGAGTGAACTTTCGTTTCAAAATGGATATGGCTTCGTTACCGACTACTGGAACTGTCGGCGGCTGCGCGACGGGACAGGGATCGAGACGCCGGAGCCAATGATCAATGCTTTCTACCGCGCCGACGCAGCGCACCTGCTCATCAACACCGAGCGCGAAGTCGGCGACAGCGACTGCTACATGGCCAAGGTGGGCACGTTTAGCTACGGCGTCTATGCCAATGAATCGACGATGATGATCAGCGACCTGGATCGGCGCGGGTATCACGATGTGGCCGCGCGGGCGCTGGAGACGTTCCTCAAGTACCAGAGCACGGTCGCCCTGCCGGGGGATTATGCGAGCAAGGAGGGGGAGTTCTACGGGGCGCATGGGTACGAAGCCGGCGGGTACAACCAGCACCATGGCTGGGTGCTCTGGTGCATGGGCGAGCATTACTGGTATACGCGCGATGCCAAATGGATGGAGCACGCCGCGCCGGGGCTGGTCAAGGCGTGCGAATGGATCATCCGCGAGCGCGGCCGGTCGACGGAACGAGCGGGGCGCGAGCGGATGCGGGCGATCGAGAAGGGGCTGCTGCCGCCGGGAAGCCTGGAGGATATCGGCGACTGGCGCTGCTGGCTGTCGAATAACGTCTTCAGTTGGTGGGGCATGGACAACACGGCACGGGCGCTGGTGGCGGCCGGGAATCCGGAGGGGCCGCGGTTGCTCAAGGAAGCGCAGGCGTATCACGCGGATCTGATCGCGGCGTTCACCGAGGCGATGCGGCGATCGCCGGTGGTGCGGCTGCGCGATGGGAGTTGGGTGCCGAAGGTGCCCTCGGATGCGCATCGCCGTGGCCGGTCGTTCGGGTGGATCACCGAGACGCTGGAAGGGGCGATCTACCTGATCCGCACGGGCGCGATCGACCCCAACAGCCCGCTGGCGACGTGGATCATCAAGGACTACGAGGACAATCTGTATCTGTCGGAACAATTTGGCTACAAACTGCCGGACGCCGAGTTCGAGCGGCGCTGGTTCAGCCACGGCGGTGTCTCGCAGCAGGCCAACCTGCTGCAGAACCCGATGGCGTATCTGCTGCGGGATGAGCCGCAGCACTATGTGCGGGCGTATTTCAATGCTTTCGCTGTAAGCTATTTCGCGGATACGCGGATGATGACCGAGCACGCCCTGCCCAACATCGGCGACTGGCGGGGCGATCACTACAAGACATCGGATGAGTCGAACTCGACCTACTGGTTGCGGCTGATGTTCGTGCAGGAGCGCGGCGAGGAGTTGTGGCTGGGGGCGGCCATTCCGCGCTACTGGCTGGCCGACGGGAAGGAAATCGGGATCGGCGATGCGCGTACCTATTTCGGGCCGATGTCGATGGGAATGGAGTCGGCCGCGGCCAAGGGCCGGATCACCATGACCCTCTCGCCGCCGACGCGAAATCCACCCAAGGTAATCCGCGCCCGCTTCCGCCATCCCGAGGGGAAGCGCATGGTGCGCTGCGAGGTCAACGGCAAGCCGTACGAGCGGTTTGATGCGGAGAAGGAGTGGGTGGAACTTCGCGGTCTGGCAGGCGAGACGAAGGTTGTGGCGTATTACGAGTAGGCTCGGAGTTCACTGTTCGGAGTTCACGCTTTAGCGTGTCTTGCCATGGGAGCGGCCAAGACACGCTAAAGCGTGAACTCCGAACGAAACTCCGAACAATGGAGAATCTCATGCGATACGTTGTTCTACAGTTGCTCGCGATCGTGTGGCTCGCAAATCACACCACCTATGCCCAGCCGGCGACGGGTGACACCGTGGTTGACGCTATCACCTACGCCAGCGACCGCGAGGCCCAGGCAGCGTGGCAGCCGATGTCGGGGACGGCGCCCGTTGCCGGCATGAAGATCGACGGCCGGGCGGCGTTGCGGATGCGGTGTAACTTCCAGGGCACGAAGATTGATCGGGCGAGTTGGGATCGAGCGGTCACGCTCGACATGAGCGCCTGCCGCGCGTTCCAGTTCCGCGTGTATTGCCGCGACGGCTCGCCGGTATCGCAGTTCAGCATCTACTTCGAGAGCGGCGGCGGCTGGTACTCGACTTCCTTCGCTCCGTCCACCACGAACGGATGGTGTACCATCGTCATCAATAAGGAAGACACCCGCATGGAAGGGACGCCCGGCGGATGGGCCGGCATCCGCACCATCCGCATCTCGGCCTGGCGCGGCAAGGAACAGGACACCGAGTTCGCCATCACGGATCTTTCCCTGGTCGGCGGGCGCGGTGATATCTGCCTTGTCCGCAACGAGTCGGCCGCCCGGACCTCGCCCGGAGAAGTTGACTCGATCTGCCAGTTCACACGGTCCATGGCAACACATCTCAGCGCCCTGGGCTTGGATTACTCTCTGGTCAGCGATCTCGATCTCACGCCCCAGCGGCTGGCTGAGACGCGGTTGGTGATCCTGCCGCACAACCCGGCCATGTCCAGCGCCGCGACCACCGCCCTGGGCACATACCTTGGCAACAAGGGCAGGCTGATGGCGTTTTACACGATGCCGTCGGAACTTCGCGCTGCGACGGGAATCGAGCTTGGCCGGCATGTGTCGCAGAAGTCGCCGGGGACTTTCGCGTCGATCCACCTGACGGACCCGCCGCTGGCCGGTGCGCCGGCGGTCGTGCAGCAGAGGTCGTGGAACATCGTGGATGCCAAACCTGCTGCCGGGCGCGGCCGCGTGCTGGCCAACTGGTTCGACGACGGCGGCACGCCGAGCGATTATCCGGCAATCGTCGGCTCCGACAACTGCATCTACATGACGCACGTTTTGCTGGACAATGACCCGGCCGCCAAGCAGCGGTTGCTGCTGGCGATGGCCGGGCAGCTTGTACCGGAGTTGTGGGCGACATCGGCGAAGAAGACGGTGGAGCAGATCGGACGGTTCGGGCCGTATGCCGACTGGGCGGCGGCGAAAGCGGCTCTGTCGCGGCCGGGCTTCCCGGCCGCGGCGGAACGGCTGGCCATGGCCGGCGCGGAGCGCGAGAAGGCCGGGAATCTCCTGGGCACGGGCAAGTTTCCCGAAGCGATCGAGGCCGCCCAGCAGGCACAGCGCCAGCTCCTCGAAGCCTATTGTTGTGCCCAGTCGGCCGAGCCGGGCGAACAGCGGGGATTCTGGTGTCACAGCGCCTTCGGCCCGGCCGGGATGAACTGGGACCAGTCGATCCGCATTCTCGCCGACAACGGATTCAACGCCATCTTCCCCAACATGCTCTGGGGCGGCCTCGCTTATTACGACAGCGCGGTTCTCCCGGTAGCATCCGAGGTCAGGGACCGCGGCGACCAGATTGCCCAGTGCGTCGCCGCCTGCCGCAAATACGGCGTCGCCTGCCATGTCTGGAAGGTCAACTGGAACATGGGCGGCCGGGCTCCGCGCGAGTTTGTCGAGCGGATGAAACACGAAGGCCGGACGCAGGTGCAGTTCAACGGAACGCCCAATGACGCATGGCTGTGCCCGTCGCATCCGGAGAACCAGAAGCTGGAGACTGGCGCGATGGTCGAAGTGGCCAGCAAGTACGATGTCGATGGCATTCACTTTGACTACATCCGCTATCCCGGCCCCGATGGCTGCTTCTGCCCCGGTTGCCGGGAGCGGTTCGAGAAGAGCATCGGCCGGAAGGTGAACAACTGGCCGGGCGATATGCGGCGCGACCCGGAGTTGGTCGGCAAGTGGCTGGACTTCCGCCGCGACAACATCACGCGAACCGTGGCCGCCGTGGCCGAGGCGACGCGGAAGATCAAGCCCAAACTGAAGATCTCGGCCGCCGTTTTTCCCAACTGGGCGGTCGATCGCGACGGCGTGGGGCAGGACTGGAAGCTCTGGTGCGAGCGGGGCTACGTAGACTTCGTATGTCCGATGGACTACACACTACACAACGGCCAGTTCGAGAACCTCGTTCGCCAGCAGACGGCCTGGGCCGGCAAGACCCCGTGTTATCCGGGCATCGGCCTGAGCACATGGACCGGCTCATCCGATAACGTCTGTCGTCTGATTGTGCGGGAAAGGCGTGACAAGGAGATAGTTGTGGGTGCCGCCTCCGTCTGAGGTTCTGATACAAGGATCCGAAGCGGCGGACTTCGCCTGGCTCAGCCGCCATCGGTGGAATTCGTAAGTGCCGGATGAATTTGCGGCACATGTGCATCGCGGACCCTACCAATGCAGTTCTCTTCGCAGATTCGCCCCCAATATCAGCCCCTTCTGCTCCTCCGGAATCGGCAGCGTCCGGATCGTCTCCAGGCCCATGTTGGTTTCACGCTCCAGGTTGTACGGGAAATCCAGGCCAAAGATGCACTGCTCGGCCGAGGTTTGCAGGATGATTTCCAGGATCTGCTCCGGCCGCAGATACCACATGCGGTTCTGGTGCTGCGTGAAGACCGACGCCAGTCCCGCGAACACGTTACACTTCTTGTCCTTGGCCCACGGTGGCGGGAAGCGGTTGAAGAGCACGGCCAGCGCCTCGCCGAAGTAGTGATAGCCGCCCATGTGCTCCATCGAGAACCGCAGGTTGGGGAAATGGTGGGCCACCTCATCGAACTTCCACAGTGCCGTGTGCGACAGTCTGTACGCATGTACGCCCGTGTGAAACGTCACGAAAAGCCCCATCTCCTCGGCCGCCGCGTACGCCTCCATGGCTCGCGGGCAGAGCACATCAAACTCCTGCGAATTCGGATGCAGCTTGAGCCCCACCAGCCCCAGATCGCGAGTTTCCTTCACCTGGTCCCGCATCGACGCGGCCGCGAAATCCACCGTGCCGAATCCGCGCAGCCGCGGCTCGCCGCGGATCGCATCCGCCAGCCAGTGGTTCGGTCGAATCCCCGCTTCCTTCGCCTGATGCGCGAACGGCGCGAAACAGACGGCGCCCTGGATCCCGCAGGCATCCATCAGCTTGAGCAGGCGCGCGACCGAGCCATCCGGGTTGAGGCCGGGCGGAAAAACATGGGCATGATTGGCGTACACAGTTCCGGTCATATTACTCCGTCGGCACGAACACCTTCCCCGCTGGAGAATATTGTCAGCCGCCACGGATGACAAGCGGGGCAACCGTGCGTTTTTCACACAACGCATGAAATGGCTTATACTTCGGCCAGAGCGCTGGGCCTTGGGTCCACCTGGCTCGGATCGTACCCTGTGACCGACCGCTTCCAAGGAAGCTGGAAACGTTGTCGCTGATGCAGCCTCAACCGCCTGCCATGCCGATGTCCGCACAAGTCCCGGCCGACCGTCCGGAGCGCATGTCGTCGCTCGAGCGCCTGGCTGTCCTGGTGACGCTCGTGCTGGCGATGGTGCCGGCGGTGCTCTGGCCGGGCGATACGCCGTGGATCCTGGACGAGCCCCAGGAAGTCGCGATCGCATTACAGGCCAATCAGCACCATGAGTTGGCCAGCCACGGACTGACGGGGAACTTCTATTTGAAGTACGGGCCGCTGCCGATGCAGATCTACCAGGTGATGCTGCTCTTCAGTCACGATCCGCGGGTTCTGGTCGTGTTGCGGGGCGCCCTCTGCTCGGTGATGACGGCCGGTTCGCTGCTCTGGCTGGGCCGCAGTTTGCGGTTGAATTTGTGGTTTGCCACGGCCGTCGTGCTGGCTCCGCAACTCTGGCTCAACAACCGCAGTCTATGGGCGGCCAATGTTGCCATTCCCATCGGCACGCTGGCGCTGGCCGCCTATGCGTCGTTCCTGAGAACTGGCTCCGGCTGGTCTTTTGTTCCAGCCGTCGGCGCAGCGATAGCCCCGCTCTTCATCCATCCACAGGCCGCGCCGCTGTCGGCGGCCATCATCGGCCACATGCTTTGGCGTCAGCGCAGCTCGTTGTGGCGACACCGATTCGGCGTGCTGGCCGCGCTGGGACTGCTGGCGATCCTGAACTTCGGTTACCTCCGGTACGCCACGTCGGCCGTGTATCAGAGCCTGGGATGGTCGGTTCGTTCGGGTTATCCCGGCCGGATGTCGCGAATGGCCGCCCTGGCCGGCCCGCTCATGGGCGGCCGGCTCTTCAGCGGCGGCGAGTTCGATGTGGCCCATTGCCCGCTGAGCGGCCCGGCCGGTTTCATCGCCACGGCCAGGGTTCTCGCCTCGGCGTCGATTCCGCTGGTGTGGCTGGGGGTGGGGTTGAGTCTGTGCCGGTGGATGGGGCGAAGGCGGGCCTGTGATGAGACGTGCAACGCTTCGCCTGAGTCGTCTACGGGGTGGCATGGGCGAGTACGCTTGCCCGTGTCCCATGCCACCCAAGAGCCATCGGCCAGGAGCACGCTGGTGGATGTCGCCTTGGCCGGTCTGGTGATGCAATCGCTCTACTTCGGTATCCTGCGTGTGCCCCCGGCGCCGCAATATTTCTTCGGGACGTTCGCGCTGTATGTTCTGCTGGCCTGGACGGCTGTCGACGCCCTCTTGCGTCTGCGCGCAATCATCATCGCTGCATACGGGCTGTCGCTCGCCTTGATCACGCTTAGCACCATATGGCATGTGCATCGCGATGGCTGGCCGCGCGGCACCATGTCGCCGACGCTCAACGAGCAGGTTGAACTGGTCCGCGAACTGAACCGCTACACCGACACCTCCGCCTGGACGGATGTATCCTGCTACCAGTTCGAGAAGCCCTACGCGCTCTGGGTACTGCGGATGCTGTATCCTCAGGAACCGGGGCAACCGTCGCGGACAAGCGGCCGACTGGTGATCCGTTACCGAACCGGCCCCGGCGGTCACAGTGGCCGGATCGAGCTGATTGAAGCCCGCGGCGACGCCGATATTCCGCCAAACGCCAGACGGGTTTCCCTGTATTACCCATACCCAAAGTAGACCGTCGCGGCTGAAGTGGGGCAGTATTGTGGTGCGGGCTTCCAGCCTCCACAAACCCTGAAGCAGGCCGCAAGACTTCAGCCGCGATGATGTAGACAGGCTGACCTGGCAAGGAGCTTCCAATGACTCGGCGTGGCAATGTTCTCGGGAACCGCATCCAGACCACAAACCGTCATCCTGAGCGTACTCGCGGAGGATCCGGCCGCGCAGCCCAAAGCCGGATGCTTGGCGAGTACACTCCGCATGACAACTGTCGCGGTGCTGGCAACTTGGAGCTGTCCCGGATTACTGAACACGCTCGAATGACTCAAAACGGGGCCTGCCGCCTGGCCTTCGTCACCCTGGTCACTTTGGCCGCGCTCTGTTGCCCGGCCGCTCGCGCCGCCGAAGCGCCGCCCGCCAACACCAACATCCACCTCCGTGGCACGTTGAACAATTGCCGGGTGCAGTTCGAGCAGCAGAAGAAGGGGCATGTTGCCTTCATCGGCGGCTCGATCACAGAGATGAATGGCTATCGGCCGATGGTCTGCGAGATTCTCAAGAAGCGCTTCCCCGGCACGGAGTTCACCTTCACCGACGCGGGCCTGTCGTCAACGTGTTCGACGACCGGCGCATTCCGCTTGCAGACCGATGTGCTGAGCAAGGGTCCGGTCGATTTGTTCTTCGTTGAGTTCGCCGTCAACGATGACCAGGATGCCGGGCACTCGCGCGAGGCATGCATCCGCGGCATGGAGGGCCTCATCCGCCAGGCCCTGCGGCACAATCCGAACATGGACATTGTGATCACCCACTTCATCAATCCCGAGATGATGGAAACGCTCAAGGCCGGCAAGACGCCGCTGACGGCCGGGGCGCACGAGGAAGTGGCCGAGCGCTACGGCGTCTCCACAATCAATCTCGCCAAAGAGGTGACCGAGCAGATCGTCGCCGGCAAACTCACATGGAAGGATTTCGGCGGCGTACACCCGGCCCCGCGCGGCAACGCCATTTGTGCCGGCATGATCGACCGGCTCATGGAACAAGCCTGGACCAAGCCGCTGGCCGCCGATGCGACGAAGGTACCCCACGCGGCGACGCAGCCGCTCGATCCGCTGAACTACGAAAACGGCCGGTTCGTCGAACTGAAGCAGGCCACACTGGTCAGTGGCTGGAAGATCTCAGTCCCCGAGTGGAAGAAGCTGAAAGGCGGAACACGAAAGCAGTTCAGCACGATTCCGCTGCTCTGCGCCGACCAACCCGGCGCCGAACTGAAGCTCGATTTCACGGGCACCGCCATCGGCGCGTTCGTGGTCGCCGGCCCCGATGCCGGAACCGTCGAAGCCTGCATCGACGGCGGCCAGTCCGTGGAGGTGAACCTCTACCACCGCTACAGCAGTGGCCTGCACTACCCGCGCACCGTCATGTTCGCCACGGACCTCAAACCCGGGCCGCACACGCTGACGCTGCGTATCGCCGACAAGACCGCCAGCGCCGGACATGCCGCGAGGATCGTGCAGTTCGTCGCAAACTGACCTGGGAGCGCGGCCGTCTCCGGCCGCTGGATTGTTCTGACACGGGTCCGTTGAGTTACGAGGTGCCGACATGACGCTTTCAGAAATCCCCGGCTCTTTGAAACGGCTAAGCCGTACCCCGTGGCAATTCCAGCAGACGTTCCACACGCCGCTTCAGAACCTTCCGGCGTTTGTCACGGCGATCCTCGAAGTTCGCAATTCGATCCGGGATGGATGTGTTACCATCGACTCGGTCGTGGTTGAGCCGCGACATTTGACGGCACTCCTCGCCAGTTGCTCGATTTCGGGACCTTTGTGCCGCGGTTCCTGTATCGTGGCCATGGGTCAGGTGGAAACCCACGCACTTCTGCTCGCGGCATTCAGTGATCCGGTTGATTTCTGGTTCGTCCCCGCGCCCAAATCTTTCGCGATTTATGCCGATCACGATGAATTCACGACGTTCTGCGCCGTCACAAAATCGAACCTGAATGGGGTTGTGTTGGCGCTGTCGGAGGCGGGCTTTGAAAGAGTTGACTATTCGCGGCGATTCTGATCCAGGCGGCAGTTCCGAGGATATCGCCCTCACGCCGCTCCCGCCGCCGCCATCACCGCCCGCAAGCCGCGCGAGAACAGTTCCTAACGTGACGAATTTCAACATTCCCCTTCGCCCGACGTTTCACACTCTAAGCCCGGCGGTGTTGCTCCAGCGACGCAAGGTCCGTGTCTGCGGACGCGGCCGGCTGCAAGTAGGGCCAGCGTCCTCGCTGGCCTTCCTGCGGCGTAAGCCGTCTGGAAATACAGGCCAGCGAGGACGCTGGCCCTACTTTACCGTGGTCCCTTGGCCGGTTCCCGAAGACAGGAGTTCCATGATCCGCTTGATCGCCATGTCGTTCTTCATCGCAATCATCGCCAATTTGGCTCGCGCCCTACCCCTTCCCCAGGCCCCGGCCAATGGCTTCGCCGCCCAGACCGTGGCCGCTGATGACCTGGACCCGGCCGCGTTTGCGCAGTGGGTTGACGGACAGGAGTCGGCCATGACCGAGAAGAACGGACCCCGGCATGTCGTGTGGACCAAGACGACGGCGCCGGAATGGAATGGTGCGGAGTTCGGGCAGAGCAAGCAGGCCGGGCCGCGGCATCTGCGGATCGGGTTTACCAAGCCGATTGCGGCCGGCACCGTGCTGGCACGGGCCGGCGGGCGACTCAGCGCGCTCAGGAGCGATGCGGCCTATCCGGGCGATCTGGCGGATGAAACCAAGTGGCTCGCGGCCACACGAATCGCAGCAGGGAAGATTGCCACGGATGAGGGCGACCGCGAGGACTATGTCCTCTGGCTGTTACCACCCGGCACCAGCACGCGTGCGCTCCGGTTCACGCATGTGGCCGACGTCGCCGACAAATTCTACGCGGGCTGGCTCGGCGGCGTGTATGTTCTGCCGCAGCGCGTGGCGAATGTCGCCCCCATGGCGGCCGCCTCTGCCAGCGCTCGGGACGAGGCCGCCGGCAAACTGATCGACGGCAGCAACAACGGTACCTGGCCGGTCTGGGACAACGGCAAGGACGGCGCCGCGCAACTCATCGCCGAGCGCCCGGAGTGGGTCATGCTCACCTGGCCCGGCGCTGTGAAACTCGCCGGACTCAACATGCTTTGGGCCGGCTTTGCTTCCTGCGAGGTGCAGGCCTACGCCGGGCCGGCCGACCGCCACCCACGCGAGGCGGAGGAGAAAGACTGGAAGGCTGTCAGCACCTTCGACGCGATCGAAAACCAGTACCCGCGATCGCTCGGCGTCAACTGGCTCGATTTCGGCCAGATCGTCACCACCCGCGCCATCCGCGTCAAACTGACCGCCGTCACCAATGAAGGACATCCGCACCTCAAGAACAACACCCGCGCCGGCAAACGTGTCTGGCTCGGCGAACTCATGGCCCTCACGCCGCTGGACAGCGCGGAACTCGCCACCGTCCTGCCCAAGGCCGCCGAGCAGGATCATCCGCCGATTCCCATCCGCTTCACGCTCAAGGAACCGGGCATGGTCACGCTGGTGATCGACGACGCCGAGGGCAAACGCGTGCGGAACCTGGTATCGCAGACGCCATTCCCGGCCGGCGAGAACACCGCCTGGTGGGATGGCCTGGACGATCTCGGCCGCGATGTCGATGCCGCCCGCCACGGGCTCTATCACGCGCCGGGCCAATTCGTGAAGCCGGGCGCTTATCGCGTCAGCGGGCTCACCTATAAGCAGATCGACCTGCGCTACGAATTCTCGGTTTACAACGCCGGCAAGCCTGTCTGGGAAACGGCCGATGGCACCGGCTGCTGGACGACCAACCACACGCCGCCGTGCGGCTCGCTCTACGTCTCGGCCGAGCGCTCGCCGACCGGCAAGGCGATGATCTACATCGGTAGTTATGTCGCCGAAGGCGGCCACGGGTTGGCCTGGGTCGATCTCGATGGCAAGAAGATCGGCGGCCGCGGCTGGATCGGCGGCAACTGGACCGGCGGGCCGTTCCTGGCCCGTGACGCCGGCGACAACCCCGACCCCAATGCGTTTGTCTACGTCGCCTCCGCCTGGGACAAGGAACTGCGCCTGACCGCCATCACCAAGTCCGGCGACAAATCCGCCGACAAGGTTGTCGCCAAATATGCCTTTGAGAGCAAGGAAACCACGGCTGTCGAGGGTCTGGCCGTGCGCAACGGACTGCTCGTCTGCACGCTCTCCAAGGCCGGCCAAATACTCCTTGTGGACGCCAAAGCCGGCAAGGTGCTGGGCGCGAGCAAACTCGACGACGGACGCGGCGTTGCCTTCGACGCCAGCGGCCACCTGCTGGTCCTGTCCGGCAAGCAACTCGATCGCTTTACCGTGGCCGACGGCGCCAAACTCGAAGGTCGCCAGACGCTCGTTCAGGGGCTGGAAGATCCGTGGGGCTTGGCCCTCGATGCCGCCGGTAACATCTACATCAGCGATAGAGGAAACAGTCAACAGGTGAAGGTCTTCTCGGCCGGCGGCAAACCGCTGCGCTCCATCGGCCACCCCGGCCCAATGAAAGCCGGCCCGTACGATCCGCTGCACCTGAGCAGCCCCAAGGGGATCACCATTGACGAGCGGAACCACCTCTGGGTGGCCGAGGATGATTTCCAACCCAAGCGCGTCAGCGTCTGGACGCTCGACGGCCAGCTTGTCAACGCCTTCTACGGCCCCGGCGAATACGGGGGCGGCGGCAAACTCGACCCGCAGGACAAGACCCGCTTCTACTTCCACGGCATGGAGTTCAAGCTCGACTGGGAAAAGGGGACGGACCAGCTCGTCCGCGTCTACTATCGGCCGGGTCCGGACGAACTGGGCCTGCCCGACGGACATGCGGTCAA
>JBEKVL010000288.1:0-7683 GCA_049514055.1 Tepidisphaeraceae bacterium
GCGATGGCCCGTTTGAGACAATATACTGGTGATACACTTCTCGAAGGATGCTCATGCGCAATCGTCGCGGCTTCACACTTGTCGAACTCCTGGTGGTCATCGGGATCATTGCCCTGTTGATTTCCATCCTGTTGCCGGCGTTGCAGCGCGCCAAGGAGGCTGCCGCGCGAACCCAGTGCATGTCAAACCTGCGGCAACTGGGCTTGGCGCTGAACATGTACACGGGCGACAATCGCGGGTACTTCCCGGCCAGCGCAGCTGCCGTTGCGTTCGAGGACTGGATCTACTGGCAGACAACTCGAAACCAGGACGACGGCCGGCTGGTGCGGTATCAGGGGCAGAAATTCAATGCGGCTTATTACCGTTGTCCATCGGACACGGAGTACGCTCAGCGGAGCTATCAATACAGCTACACCATCAATTACGCCATCACCGGCTACACCGACAGCGCTCCCAAGCACGCGGCCGTCAAGACGACCGGAGTTGTCAATGCATCAGCCAAGATCCTGATGATCGACGAGAGCGCCCAGACCGTGGATGATGGCACCTGGGCCGCCGATCGCTATGCCGCCACCAGCACCTCTCCGCGCAACCTGCTGGCCAACCGGCACGACCGGAGCAGCGAGTCCGTAAACAACGTCAATGCCGGCAAGGGCGTCGTCTTGTTCGCCGATTTTCATTCGGACTTCATTGACCGTAGCTGGGTGCAGGACATCGCCCACTGGGAACCGAAGTATCCCGATCCGGCGCTGCCGGCACCACCCTGACGCGAAGCATTCCCCCGGCAACGCCCAAAGCGGGCACGCGACAAGGCATTCGACGATCCGCCGCCCGGGCAATCGGGGCCGGCCGCATGGAAATTCGCGGCGGACACCCCGTAATATCTGAAGAGAGTGGTTGCACGTCGCCGGGATAGTGTGCAGAATACCTCTTGCATCACATCCGCTCCATAGCCATCAGCCCGGGAGGCTTATGCGTCGCCGTAATGGATTTACGCTGGTTGAATTGCTTGTGGTGATCGGGATCATCGCCTTGCTCATTTCGATCCTGCTGCCCGCACTGCAGCGGGCCAAGGAGGCCGCCAACAAGGTGGCCTGCCTGTCGAATCTCCGGCAACTGGGGATCGCTCTGGCCTCGTACAACGCCGACAACAAGGGGTGGTTCCCACACTGTGCGGCCGGCCAGATGCCCGAGGACTGGGTCTACTGGCAGCCCGGGCGCAACCTGGACGACGGCCGCCTCGTCAAGTACATGGGCAAGAAGCTCAACCCCAAGAACTACATCTGCCCTTCGGACAACACCGCCGAAAGCCGGCCCTCAGGCGTGTACCAGTACAGCTACTCGATCAACTACCTCATCACGGGCTATTACACCTCCGCCGGTCCCAACCAGCCCTACACCTACATGGAGACGCCGCACAAGAATACCCAGATTCTCAGTCCGTCGCAGAAGATGCTCATGGTCGATGAAAGTTCTTCGACCATCGACGATGCCTGCTGGGCGCCGGATCACTATATGTCGGACGGCCACAACCTGATCTCCAACCGGCACGACAAGAGTGCCGAAAGAAGCACGGACCCCAATTACGGCAGGGGCAACGTGCTGTTCGCCGACCTGCACGCCGACTTCGTCGATCGGAAGTTGAACCTCTACCCGACGAACTGGGATCCGGACGTGCCGTAAGCCGGCTACTCCTCCGACTCCAGGATCGCCATGAACGCCTCCTGCGGAATGTCCACCGACCCGATCCGCTTCATCCGCTTCTTGCCTTCCTTCTGTTTCTCCAGCAACTTGCGCTTGCGGGTGACGTCGCCGCCGTAGCACTTGGCGGTCACGTTCTTGCCCACCGACTTGATCGTCTCTCTCGCGATGATCTTGCCGCCGATGGCGGCCTGAAGCGGTATTTCGAATAGGTGCTTGTCGATTTCCTGCTTGAGCCGGACCAGCAGCTTGCGGCCGCGAAGCTCGGCCTTGTCGCGATGCACGATCAACGACAACGCATCCACGCGGTCGCCGTTGACCAGGATGTCCAGCTTCACCAGCTCGCCCCCGCGGAAGCCGTTGAAATCGTAATCCATCGTGCCGTAGCCGCGAGTCACGCTCTTGAGCTTGTCGTAGAAATCGTAGATCACCTCGGCCAGCGGCATGTCGTACGTCAGGATCACCCGGGCCGCGCCGATGTACTCCGTCTTCTTATATGTCCCCCGGCGGTCCTCGCAGAGCTGGATGATCCCCCCCACCGTGTCGGCCGGCAAAATGATGTTCAGCTCGATGAACGGCTCGCGAATCTCGGCCACCTGCGAAAGATCGGGCAGTTCACTGGGGGCGTCGATCCGCCTGATGTCCCCGTTGGTCATGAGGATTTCGTAGGTCACGGTCGGCGCGGTCTGCACGATCTCGATGCTGAACTCGCGCTCCAGCCGCTCCTGGATGATCTCCATGTGCAGCAGGCCAAGGAAACCGCAGCGGAAACCGAAGCCCAGGGCGTCGGAGCTTTCCGGCGTGAAGCTGAAGCTCGAGTCGTTGAGCTGCAGCCGGTCCATCGCGTCGCGGAGTTCTTCGTACTGGGTCTTGCCCGAGGGGTAAAAGTCACAGAAGACCATCTGCTGAATCGGCTTGTAGCCCGGCAGCGCCTCGGGGGCCGGTTTGAGGGCATCGGTGAGGGTGTCGCCGACGCGCACGTCGTGCAGATCCTTGATGGCCGCCACGATGAAACCGACCTCGCCTGTGCCGATGCGTTCGACCTGCTTTGGCCGCGGACAAAGCTTGCCCAAGTCGGTGATCAGGTATTCCTTGCCGTTGCCCATGAAGCGGATCTTCTGGCCCTTGCGCAGTTCGCCGTCGATCACGCGGCAATAGACAATGACCCCGCGGTAGTCGTCGTAGAGCGAATCGAAGATCAGCGCCCGCGTGGGCAAATCCGCCAACCCGCGCGGTGCGGGCAGGGCATCGCAGAGTTTGGTGATCAACTCGTCAATCCCCTGCCCGGTCTTGGCGGAAACCAGGATGGCATCCTCGGCCTTGAACCCCAGAACCTGCTCGATTTCCTCGGCCACCCGCACCGGGTCGGCCGACGGAAGGTCGATCTTGTTGATGACCGGGATGATCTCCAGCCCCACGTCGATGGCCGCGTAGGCATTGGCGACGGTCTGGGCCTGCACGCCCTGGGTGGCGTCGACCACGAGGATGGCGCCTTCGCACGCCTGGAGGGCCTTGCGGACTTCATAGTGGAAATCGACATGCCCGGGCGTGTCGATGAAGTTGAGCATGAACTCTTCGCCGTGGTGATTGTGGAAGACCGTGACGGCCGAGGCCTTGATGGTGATGCCGCGTTCGCGCTCGAGGTCCATGTCGTCGAGCATCTGGGCATGGAACTCGCGTTCGGTGATGGCGCCGGCGCGCATCAGCAGGCGGTCGGAGAGGGTGGATTTCCCGTGGTCGATGTGGGCGATGATGGAGAAATTGCGAATTTGCATGAGCTTCGGTCTATTCCAATACGAGGAAAGTCCTTTATTGTAGTGGGAAGCGGAGGAGTTGCCAGTGCGGAGACTCTCCGTTCTGCCCGCTGAGTGTGCCCAGGGATTTTGGCAATTGACCTCTGTAGCCGCGATCGGTGATCGCGGCAGAGAACCGCGATCAACGATCACGGCTACAGGCGCAAAAAGAACCGCCAGAGCTACGGTTGGTGGTTCTGGCGGAGCAGTTCATTGTGACCGGAACCGGACAATCAGGCGTCGATGTCGTCGAGGAGGCGGCCGACCGCGACGTTCAGTTTGGCGTCCGTCAGATACGTGCCCTTGTCGATCTGGTCGCGGACGGAAGCGACCAGGTCGGCACGAACACCGCTTTGTTGCTTGAGCACGCTCAGGTATTGGCTGGCTCCCGAGAGTTCGAGACGATCGGCTGCTGGTGTGCGCTGCGCGGACTCCGCCGCCGCAGGGCGAATGCTACCCGGATTCACGACCTTGTGAATCGCGTTTGAATCAAAAAAGCCATTGATGCGACTCATGGCAACCTCATAGTAGTTGGCTGGCATCTCCGCTCGGCCGCCGGGACAAACGCCCCGACGACTTCCTCATCGTCTTTATCCGGTCCTGATCTTGAGCAGCGGGCAACCGATCTCAATTATTCTTAAACTATTGCAAAACATAGTGTTGCGCACGTTTTGCGCCGGCATCGCGCAGAATCGGCACGCGATACGGCAGTTCTGCTCGCCCGCGCAATCATCCTATATTACCCATATTACCCAATTTAACTAAAGTCGATTCGGTACTGCTCGTTTTATTGGCATCCGACCTATCGGACCAGCAATTGCAAGGGACCAATCGGTCCCTGTTTGGACCAGCAGATTACGTTATCGTGAAATCGGCAGGATTGTGGTTTCCTGTGGCACACGGGGAATAAACGGGTAGAATTGTCCTCTCAGGCCGGCTCGCGGCCATGTGCATATCAGGGCGGAAGCTCCTGATCCGGGTTTCCTGATCCGCTTCCGCTCCAGTGTTGCCATCAGGAGAGACCTATGCTCGCCACACGCCGCTCCAGTCGTTGTTCCCGCATTTCGCAGGCTGTCAGCCGGGTGCCCCTGTTTGACCGGCTGGAAGCGCGATTTCTGCTGGCCGCCCATCCCGTTGTGTGGCAGATCAACGGCACACCAAAAGACGACACTATTGTGGTGGCGGTGTCTGCCACGGACGCCAGCCAGGCGACTTTCACGCTCGACGGCAAGATCGTCGCCAGCAAGGCCATCAAGAGTATTTCCGCGATCCGCATCAACGCTGGCGCCGGCAACGACACCGTCACCGTCGGCTTCGGCGTCGACCAGGCCGGTATCCCCGTCACCATTCTCGGCGGGCCGGGCGACGACAGCATCACCGGTGGTGCCGAAAACGACTACATCATTGCGGGTGACGGCAACGACACGGTGGATGGCGGCCTGGGCGATGACACGATCTTCGGTGGCGCGGGCAACGATCTTCTCCAGGGCGGCGACGGCAACGACTTCATCAACGGAGACGCCGGCAACGACACGCTCGTCGGTGGCTTGGGCAATGACTCGCTTTTTGGCGGCACGGGGAACGACATGCTTTCCGGCGGCGTCGGCAACGACACGCTCAAAGGCGGCGCTGGCAACGACGTCCTGCGCGGCGGCGACGGCAGCAATGCCCTCATCGGAGGCACCGGCAGGGACACGGTCTACCGCCACCGGGGCGACCGCTACACCGCCACCAAGACGACGGTCTTCCGCAACGATTTCCTCAACAACCCACTCACGCCGGTCGCCGACGTGGACACACTCAAGCAGAAGTTCATCGATCAGGCCGTCGCCCGCTACCAGTACCTGTTCGGCCAACAGGCCTGGCTCTGGTGGCGGTATCCGGTCATGGCGTACAACAACTTCGGCGTGGATGGAGCGGTCGCCGCGAACAGCACCGCCGGCGGCGCCGATACTGGCGCTGCCAGCGCACCCGACCATTCCGGCACCAACAACCAGGTCTCGGGCGTCGACGAGGCCGACATCGTCCAGACCGACGGCAACTACATCTACCTGGTGCAGAACGGCGAACTCGACGTCGTCAATGCCTGGCCGGCCGACCAGTCGCATATCGTCTCCCGCACCACGCTCGATGGCTGGGGCACCGATCTCTATCTCGACGGTTCGCATCTGACGGCGATTTCCACCAAGTGGATTTACGACGACAACAGCGGCTGGAACCCCAGCGACGGCTGGCCGCTCGCCACCACGCCCAGCACCGCCGACATGGCCAACATTGCCGTGGGCGCGCCCATCGGCGGGATGATGTGGTGGCGGCCGAGCAAGCCCGAGGTCGTGGTGACGGTTTATGATGTCACCGATCCGACGGCGCCGTCAGTGGTTTCCACGACCACGCTCGACGGCAACCTGGACAGTTCGCGCGACATCAACGGCAAGATCTACGTCGTGCTCAACCAGGACATCAACCTCCCCTCGCCGCTGATCGTGCAGGCGCCGGCCGACACGACCGGCGGCGGCACCACCGGGAGTACCGGCGACGGATCATCCGGCAGCGGTTCCGGCAGCACCGTGACCGGCGCGACCCCGGCCGATACGACTTCCACTACGACCTACGTTTACGAGTCCGAGGCGGCCTACCGCGCCCGGCTCGAGGCCATGGACATCAGCACGCTCCTGCCGGGCTACACGGTGACGATTGGCAGCACCACCACCACGGGCTCGCTGGTCGACACGAGCAAGTTCTATGCCCAGCAGACCGTCAGCGATGCCTACGGCATGTTTTCCGTGGTCACCATCGACGCCAACAATGCCACGCCGCAGCCGATCGACACGGCGTCGGTGCTCGGCTGCAGTGGCGACATCTACATGTCCCAGGATTCCCTCTACATCACCTCCACGACCTATGACGACACCATGGGCCAGTGGAGCGGCGACCCGTATACGGACATCTACCAGTTTGCCGTCACGGACGCCGGCGTGAACTTTGAGGCCGCCGGCCAGGTGCCCGGCTGGACACTGAACTCCTACTCCATGGACGAGAGCAACGGGTACTTCCACATTGCCACCACCACCGACAGCAGCGACACCAGTTCCAACAACATCTACGTCATGCAGGACCAGGGAAACACGCTCCAGGTCACGGGCAGTATCCAGGGCCTGGCCCTCTCCGAACGCATCTACGCGGCGCGCTTCGTGGGCGATCAGGGATATCTCGTCACCTATCGCCAGGTGGACCCGCTGTTCACCATCGACCTGACGGACCCGGCCAATCCGTTCGTGGCCGGCCAGCTCGACATGCCCGGCTACTCGTCGTACCTCCAGCCCATCAGCGACGGCCTGATCTTCGGAATCGGCCGCGACGTCGACCCATCGACCAACGAGCCCGATGGCCTGAAGGTTTCGCTGTTCGATGTTTCCGATCTGACCGATCCCAAGCTCGTCGACACCTTCAAGTTCGTGTCCGACACGCCGGCCGACGAGAATGCCTGGTGGTACAACTGGACCAGTTCACCGGCCGAGTGGGACCCGCACGCCATCAGCTATTTCCCCGACCAGCAGATCCTGGCGGTGCCGGTGCTGGACTGGGGCTGGTGGAACAACGACGCCAAGCTGGAACTGCTGAAGGTCGACTCGACCGGGTTTACGGAAGTCGGTCAGATCCACCACGACGGCGAGGTTCTCCGCAGCCTGCGCATCGGCAATTTCGTCTACTCGATCGGCACCGACGCGATCAAGGTGATCTCGCTGGACGATCCGTCAACGGACGTGGCCGACGTGCCCTTGCCGGTGCCGGCAACGGATCCCGTACCCGATCCGAGCCCAATCGTACCGGTAGTAGCGGGGTAGAAGCACGACGTACGGTGAACGTCGTGAAATGACAAATGTAAAGTGAAGAATGCAAAATGCAGATTGCGCGAGGCGGGGTTCATTTTCCCCCAGTCATTCTTCATTTTGCCTTTTTCATTTTCCTTCCGGCATCCACGCCGGCAACCCCTCGATGGATTTGCGGGCCTGTTCGCTGGTGGGCACGCCCCAGGCCTGGAAGAACGGGCCGAGGTTCCTGCCCGTGGCTTTGGAAAAACGCACCATCCACTGGTCGTGTTTCTCCTGCTCGGTACGCGGGCGCTCGTTGCGAGGAAGATCGCGATACTCTTTGAACACCTTTTTATAAGCATCCCATCCGAACGCGG
>JBEKVL010000289.1:0-7671 GCA_049514055.1 Tepidisphaeraceae bacterium
CACCGTCCGCTGCTCTACCCACTCCACCAGCGTCCGCACGCCCCAGCCCGTCGGTCCCTTGCCGTAGAGCGGGGTTTCCTTCTCGACATCCGACATGCCGGCGATGTCGATGTGCGCCCACGGCACCTCGGGCTTGACGAAGTATGACAGGAAGATCCCACCTTGGGTGGGGTGGGCCTCGCGGCCGCCGGAGTTGACGATGTCGGCCGGCTCGGACTTCATGAGGTCCTTGTAGTCATCCGTAAGCGGCAGGCGCCAGATCTTCTCGCCGGCCGCCCCGGCGGCCTGTTGCAACTCCGCGAACAGGCCGTCGTGATTGGTCATGACGCCCGCCATCACCTTGCCCAGCGCCACCACCACGCCGCCGGTGAGGGTGGCGAGGTCAAGGACGGCCGCGGGTTTGTATTGCTCGATGCCCCAGGCGAGCGCATCGCCCAGCACCAGCCGGCCTTCGGCATCCGTGTTGGTGACCTCGACCGTCACGCCGTTGTACATGCGGAGGACGTCGCCGGGGCGGTAGGCGTGGCCGGAGACATGGTTCTCGGCGGCCGAGAGCAGGCCGACCACGTGGATGGGGAGTTTGAGGCGGGCGATGGCGCACATGGCGCCGAGGACGGCCATGCCGCCGCATTTGTCGAAGATCATGCGTTGCATCTTGTCGGCCGGTTTGATGGAGATTCCGCCGGTGTCGAAGGTGATCGACTTGCCGACCAGCAGCAGGGGGGCCGACCTGGACTTGGCCGGCTTATGTTCCAGGGCGATCAGCCGCGGCGGATTGGCCGAGCCGGAGCCGACGCCGAGCAGGCCGCCCATGCCCAGGCGTTTGAGCTGCTTGTCCGTCAGCACGCGGCACGCCAGCCCGACGCGCCTGGCCGCGTCCTGGGCGATGCGGGCAAGCTGCGGCGGGTTGACATTGTTGCCCGGCCGATAAGCGATGGTGCGGGCGAAGTTCTGGGCATCGGCAATGGCGGTGGCGTGTTCGAGGGCCTGTCGTGCGGCGGCGTTGAGTCGTGCGACGACCAGCGTCACCGTCCGCGGCCCGTTCGTGTCGTTATCGTCGTCCTTTTTGGCCGCCGTGCCCTTGCACTCGGTGAATCGGTAGAGCGCCAGCGTGGCGCCGGTCGCCAGCGCCTCGACCGCCTCGGTGGCGCTCCAACTGGCCGAGTCAGGCACGAGAATGGCGAGGTGTTGGATCCGACGCTTGCGGGCGGCACGGACGAGGGCGGCACCGGCTTCACGGAGGGCCTGGATGCTGAGCTTGTCGGCCGCCCCCAGCCCGCCCGCCAGGATGTGGCGCAGCCCCTTCTTATGCCCGAGCAATTCCCCGGCCACCTCCCGGCTCTTGCCGCGGAACACGCCCCCGGCGATGAGCCGCCCGACAACCGCCCGTTCGCCCTCGGGCAGATCGAGCGATCGCGGGTCGGGATTCTCGGGCAGCGTCACGGCCAGGGCATCGGCCGCCGCGGGGATGGATTGGGACAGTTCGAGTTTGAGGTCGGTGCTGGTGGGTAGGTTCATGCCGTTTACTTTATTCGGGGTGCGGGGGTGGGGAAAGAGGGCGGCCGGCAGAGCGTGGCCGGCAATAACGAAAGCTCGAATGACGAATCAAGCGGCAAGGACTAACGCGGTTTTGTTCCCACCGGCTTTACGCCAAGTTCCAGCAGGACCACCCAATCATGACCATGGGTCGGCGGGGTGAGGCGGACTTCGCCCGTGGGGGTGGATTGGACGTCGGCCGGTTCGGAGCGGACGCCGGTGACGGGGTCGAAATGGGTGAGGAGATAAGCGGTTTGTGGCTTGAGTTTACTCGCGATGATCGGTTTGGGATCGAGGGCGTAGATGACACGCAGGCGGTCGGCGATGCCGCAGGCTTGCGGGCTTGTCGGCGGCTCCGACGTGCCGAGGCGGCCCCAGGGGCCTTCGCCGAATTTCGCGGTGACCAGGGCGGCCGGCCAGGTTGCGTCGGCGAAGGCGACATCGCGCCAGCGGTCTTGCTCGGTCTTGCTGGCCCGCCAGGTGGCGTCGGTGAGGATGGTGGTTGTGGTGTTGTCGGTGGCGACGAGCGCGAGTGCGGCCGTGAGCCCGGCGGGATTGAGCGCGACGGGGGCCTTGAGATTCTCGGCGCGGATGGCCAGAATGTTGCGGCCGTTTTGTAGTGCGGAGGTCGCGTCGAACTGGGCGGGGACGTGCCAGTCGGCGCTGGAGCCGAGTTCCTTGCCGTTGAGCCAGACGGTGCAGGTGTCGTCGGCCGAGACGCGGAGGGTGGCCCGGCGGATGCGGGCTTTGTCGGGGACGTCAAACGTGCGGCGGAAATAGCGGGCCTCGACCGGGGCGTCGCGCTTGGGGTCGCCCTCGGGGAACCAGATCCAGTCGCCCAGCGGGCCGGCGGTGGCCGGGGCATCGGCCCAGGCGACACTCTCGGGCATGGGCGAAAGCCCGGTCCAGGGCAGCGATTCGAAAAATCGTTTGCCCAGGGCGACCTGGGTCGAGCCGGGGAGTTTCATGGCGTCTTCCCAGGTGATGACGCCGTAGCCGTTGCCGGTGCCGTTGGGCGAGGCACCGTGGGGCTGGCCGGGGCGGTTGAGCTGCCAGATGCCGTTGGCGCCGTAGGTGTGGCCGCAGGCGCCGTTGGTCAGGCAGAGCCAGAACATGGCCCGCGTCCACTGGGTGGGGAGACGGTCGGAGAGCATCTCGTAGCTGGCCTCGCCATCGATCAGCGGCAGCGTGGGCGTCGCGGCGAAGGACTCGCGGGCGGCGCGGAGGGTCACGGGGACGGCCTCGCGCTGGCCGTGCGGGGTTTGCAGCATGTCGAAATCGAGCAGGGCGGCATCGTCAGTGGCGTGGCGTGCGGTGTAGCGATTGATGGCGGTCGGATGGATCGTCAGCGGGCGGCGGAAGGGGTCGGTGTCGCGGATGTGGCGGAGCACGCTGGTCCAGCCGTGGACCTGGGTGCGGTCATCCGAGGGGAAGTTCCTGGCGAGATACCACGGCAGGTTCGCCTCGCCGGCGGCACACCAGACGACCGGCCACGCTCCATAGCGGGCGATGAGATAGCGCCAGTGCGCCTGCATCTTCTCCTGGCCCATCCAGGGCAGGAAATAGCCCCAGGCGCCGACGAGGCAGGGCGTGAAACCCTGATCGACGAGATACCGCAGGCGGGCATCGGCGGCGTCGAAGTATTCGGGGCGGATGCGGGCATAGTCCTTTTCCCAGGGGAAGCCGGCTTCGTTCGCCCCGCGCGGGTCGAAGGGGTGCATATCTGGATAGAGTCCGGCGACGATCTGGATGACGTTGAAGCCCTTGGCCTTGCGGTCGGCCGTGAGTTGCTGGAATTCGTCGGGATAGTGCAGGCGATGGCACAGGCCCATCCACCAGGTGTCGCCGAGCCAGAAGAAGGGCGTGCCGTCGGCGTGTTCGAAGTGCCGGTGGTCGGCCGCGATCCGCACCGGCCCGTGGCGAAAGAGCGGGTTGTCGCCGGTGTAAGCGGCGACCTGCACCGTGCCTTGGACACCATGCAATCCCGCGTCGGCCGCATCGCTGCAGTCGCTCCGGCACTGATGCCCGCCCGTCAGCGGCGAGGCGTAGCGGACTTTCCACTTGGCGCCGCCCGCCCAGAAGGCGGGCACTTTCCGCGTCGTCCCGGCGGGGTCGGTGAAGGTGACGTCGAGCCGCACCTCGGTGAACGGATCGGCGTGGGCGCGTTGGGCGGTGAAGACAATCTCCACCGGTACATTGGCCTCGGTTGCCAGTGGTTCGGCGGCGCGGGAGGCACGACTCAATAACGCAAACAGTACGAGCAGGAGTACAAGATGACATCGCATCGCGGTGATTGGATTATGACAAAGAAAATGCATGGAATCAAGTCATCGCACGGCTCATGACGGGCAAGCACCCCGGTTCGGCCGAAATCCGGGTGCGTGCGATGACAATCACGACGTGTTCAGTGCAAACCCCTGGGTTGTCGTCGGGAGGCAGGAGTGGTTGTCGCACGGCTGATACCAACCTTTGGCTTTGGTGATGGTCTTGAAAGGTGCCGGGTGATCGTTATGATTCCCGCCGTTTTGATCAGGACCGAAGCATCAACCCCAGCAAGGAGAAGATCGTATGCAGAAGATTCTCGCCATTGTGTTCGTGTCGCTGCTGGCCACCGGGCTCGTAGCCCAGGCGGCCGCCAAGAAGGAAGCCCCCAAAGGTGGACCGACCCCGGCTCAGCTTGAGAAGGCCAACGACAAGGCGGCCTTTGCCAAGGAAGACACGGCCGTTCACAAGCTGCCCGAGAACCAGGGTGAAGTTCACTTCATTCCGGCCAAGCTCGCAGACTTCAGCAACGCCCAACTGGCAAGTGGCGCCATCATCGGCAAGCTCGACACGCCCCACAAGACGGTCGACGGCATCGCGCCGGGTCTCTACCACGCCTACGTCTGCAAGGAAGGCGATAAATGGTGCATCTACTACTGCAGCGGCACCGAGGTCATCGGCAAGGCCAAGTCGGTCGAGAAGATCGACGACAGCACGAACAAGCCTTCCTTCGTCGAGAACGGCCACGCGGTGCGGTACTGGATCCTCAAGTTCTCCTGGTAGGCCTAGTCATCGGCCATGGCGTCGATACGTCGCATTTGCCGGTTGCTGAGCCATCGGCAGAGCAAGCCGAACATCGCAAAGACGACGAACAGACCCGTGAACACCTGGAGCATCCAGTTTGGTCTCGGGTCTGTTCCGTTGGGCCAGGGGGACATCAGGTCCGCGGAAACCAGTACGGGCGGGAGCGCATAACACACGAGCCAGCTTATAATTACGGAGAATGCGGCGAGGAACACGAGTGCCGTTGCGGTGTTGGCCGGCGGAAGCTCGACGACGGATTCCTGTTCTTGTGAGCTTGTCATAACGCTCATCCTTCTGTGGCCCGAACGCATGTGACCGGGTTCAGCCTACGATACGTGGGCAATGTAGGCAAATTGTCATCGAGGGTCGAGAAGCAGCTTCGCAGCACGTAAATGTGGCTGGGGCAGGGGGTAATCCGCGAGTTCGCCGGGCGAAATCCAGACCCGCGGAGCGACGTCCGCGACATCACCTGTCGCGGTGCAGCGGTAGACTTGGAATTCGTACTGCCTGTGGGTCAGATCGTGGATGAAGCGGCCCAACGGCCGCAGCCTGCCGAGCTGTAAACCAATTGCTGATCTGAGGATGCGCCCTGCGGGTTCCCCATTGGCCGGCAATGTGACGAACTGCCACAAGCCGGCCCAGCGGCCTTTGGCGGGACGTTGCTCGATCAGGAATCGGCCGGCGTGGGCGATGCAGAATATCCAGCGGCGTTCGATGGGGCGGACTTTGCGAGGGGTACGCACGGGTAGGCGATCTTGGATCCTCAGGGCATGTGCCTGGCAGTGGAGCCGCACTGGGCAGGCTTGGCAAGCCGGAATGCGGGGCGTGCAGACGGTTGCGCCGAGTTCCATCAGCGCCGAGTTGAAGTCGGCAGCGTTGGTTCGAGGGAGTATTTCTTCAGCCCGCTGCCAGAGCTTACCTCTTGTAGAAGCTAGACTTGGATCATTCTCGATGGCGTCGATGCGGCACAGGACACGGATGACATTGCCATCGAGGATGGGTTGCCGGCGGCCGAAGGCAAGTGACGCAATTGCCCCTGCGGTATAGCGGCCGACGCCGGGCAGAGAAAGCAGCTCGGGGACGGTCTGGGGGATGCGGCAATTGAAGTCGGCGAGCACTTTCTGCGCGGCCTTAAGCAGGTTACTGGCGCGGGAGTAATAGCCGAGGCCCTGCCACAACTGCAAAACTTGCTGCTGGTCGGCGGTCGCCAGATCGGCCAAAGTAGGATAGCGTCCGATAAAGCGTTGGAAATAGGGAGTGACCGTGGCGACCTGGGTTTGCTGGAGCATGGTTTCGGAGACCAGCACATGGTATGGATCTGGCCGGATGCCGACAGGGGTTCGCCATGGCAGGTCGCGGCGGTGGATGCGATACCAATTTACGAGTCTGGGCTGGAAAGTTCGTAGGATACCAAGCATGCCGAGGCATTGTAGGCCAAGCTCGTCTGAAACAAACAGCGACGAACTGGATGACAGGAGAATGGAGCCGTCCGATATTCCAGGGCGTCGCAGTGCCAGGAACAGGTGTACCGGCCGGTTATATTTTGTTAAGATCCGATAAGAAGGGGAGTTTGGATAAATTATAATGGCATTGCAGGGCGGAGATCGGGTATACCGATGTCCCGGAGCAAGGACCGCTCCATTTGTGGAAGGAATGGAGCCTCTGTCAAGAAGTGACCAGAAGGAGGTTCCGAGTATGCGTATGCCTCATGTAGATGACTTTGTGCGGTTGACGGCGGACATTCCGGAGTTGAGTCTGCACAGGGGAGATGTTGGCGTCGTTCGCAGCACATGGTTCTCGCCCACGACTGCCTACGAGGTTGAATTCCATCCGATCGGGTTCAGCTCTCAGACGCGGGCGCTGCTGCTGGCGGAGCAGGTGCAGGTTGAAGACGGCGCGCTGTTCGACGACAGCCGCGTTGCCGTGCTTGCCTGACCACCAGTGCGGCCGGTTCCTGCGTTGAAGCTGCAATCTCCCGGTTCGCGGGTGTGCTTGGCGTGCGGCGGCGCAGGGCATGACTGGTGAGCCCGGGTGTGCAGTTTGTAAAGCGGGTATGCCGGAGAGTGCCAGAGCCGGGCTTCCCGCGGAGGGTGGGGAATGTGAATGGATGAAGAAAGGAGAGCCACGCAGGTGGCTCTCCTTTTGTTTACCAGATACTGGCCGATTGAGATCGACTCGCAGCGGGTTTAGTAACGGCGGTTGCCGCCACCGCTGCCGCCACTGCCGCCGCCGTAGCCGCGGCTTCCGCCGCCGCCACCGGTGCGGGGTTCCTTGGGCTTGGCTTCGCTCACGGTGAGAGCGCGGCCGCCGTTCTGCTGGCCGTTGAGGGCGGCAATGGCCGCCTGTGCTTCGGCCTCGGTGCCCATCTGGACGAATCCGAAGCCCTTGCTGCGGCCGGTGTCGCGGTCGCTGATGACTTCAGCGCTCTCGACGGTGCCGTGGGCGCTCAAGAGCGTCTGCAAGGCCGAACTGTCCATTTCGTAACTCAGGTTTCCGACATACAACTTCTTGCCCATTTGATCTCCTTATGAGAAGGGCGTAGGACCCGCATTTTACTTTCCAGGTCAAAAGAAAAGAGGCCGAATTTGGGCCTAGCAAAGGTGGAGGGCGATGGAGAAAGTGACTGCGGGCAGAAACGAACTGTCGCGTAGCCTGACTCGGATCAGCGAACCAACTGGAGAGATTGTAGTGGAGATTGAACGCTGTGTCCACCAAAGGACAGCCAGGAAATCCGCTGATTCAGGGCGATTTACGATCCGCCCCTGGTGCTCAAGACCGACAACGGCTCGCACTTCATAGCCTCTGAGGTGCGGGATCTGCTTGCCGTCACAAATATTACGCATTTGCTGTCGCCGCCGATGACTCCGCGGTATAATGGTGCCCAGGAAGCCTCGATCGGTTCGCTCAAGACCCGGGCCATGCATATCGCCGCCGCAGCCGGCCGCTTCGGCTGCTGGAGTTGCGATGATGTCGAAGCCGCCCGCCTTGAGGCCAACCGCCAGGCCAGGCCCCAGGGAATCAACGGCCCCGTGCCGGATGAGTTATGGGAAACGCGCTGTCCAATCTCCG
>JBEKVL010000290.1:0-7636 GCA_049514055.1 Tepidisphaeraceae bacterium
GCGGCGAATCACTCGCCCGGAAAGTAGAGCTCTCTCTGGAAAACTGCTGCGTGTCGCGCTGAGAACCGTTCCGCACGAAATCCACATGCGATGGCGTCGAATGCACCGCCGAACTGTACTTCAATGTCGTCACCCCGTCATGCCGCGCCTGACGGGCGTCATACGGCCCCCAGCCATGGTGGCCACGGTGCCCGTAATTGTCCCTGTCGTACCAGCCGCCGCAATAGCCAAAGTACAGGCCCAGGAACGGCGGCGTGTAAATGTAGCCCGGATCATAGACGTAGTCCGGCGTATAGGCGGGATAGTAGGCATAGCCGGTGGCCGCGAGATTGGAGCCGTAATAGCCATAAGTCGGCTGGTAGCTCAACTGCGGGTCGGGCTCGGCCACGGCCGGCTGCACGGGCGCTGTCGCGGGGATGGGAGCGGGCGTGTCGGCGACGATCGCGGGAGCGTTCAAGACGAGTTCGCGGAGCCGGCGATAGACATCATCCTGGAGGCCGACGATGTCGCGGATGCTGCCGGTCGCCAGCAGACTGCCGATCTCCTTGCCGGTGGCGACATCGCAGAGTTGGGCCGAGACGCGTATCGCCTGGCCATCGAGTTTGCAGGCGCCGAAGAGGACGAGGTCCACGTGGTTGTCGCGTGCCACGGCCAGGGCATCGCGCTGCTCCTGTGGCGGCACGAGACGTTCCGGCGCGGCAACGACGACCGCGAGCTGGTTCCGGCCGGTCGCGGCCGACAGACTCTCCTGAAAGGCCTGCGCCACCCAGTTTCGCGAGCCCTGGGAGTCATCGAGCGCGAACGGCAGGACCATCAGGGATGGCCGGCCATCCTGGGCAATCGCCAGTGGGGCGATCACGACCAGTAACACTAATAGTGAACAGCCACGGAACATGTGACACCTCCGCCGTGAAGCGTGCCCTCAATCATTATAGACCAGGAGGTCCGATAAACGTTGGGAAAACGCGCGGGAATTGTGGAAACGCCCGGCGACTGAATGTAACACTATCGGATGCAACAATTTGCACTGTTGCGTGCTAGACTATAACGGCACGCGATATTAGTGTGAGGACCGTCCGCGTCCAGGTGCAATCCGGCGTTCCGTCGATGTTTTGGTCGGGGCATTCGAGTTTCCCGAGTGCTACAGGCAGATTGATGAGCAGAGGATTCCGCAAACTACTGGCCGGGCCGGATTATCCAGACCAGGAGCAGATGCGCCAAGGCCGACTTGTCCATGTGCTGACGCTGGCCGTGGCCGTGGCTGTCATCCTGCCCATCATGCACAACGCACTGGCGGGGAACTGGCCGGCGGCGTGGGTCCTGGTGGGGGGCGAGGTGGGCGTTTTCGTCACATTCCGGCTCAACCGTTGCGGAAAACTGAAGTGGGCCATACCGCTCCTCTGCTACGTGCTCCTGGCAAGCGCCACCGCCTTGCTGTGCGTGGCCACCCAGGGGATTCACGACCTGGCGATCATGCTTTATCCGGGCGCCCTGGTGGTGGCGGCAATGCTGCTCGACACGCGGCGGTTCATCATCTTCGTCATGGCTGCAATGCTGAGCGCGACAGGGGTGATCGTGGCCGGGAGGAGCGGCGTGTTGGTAGTGCAATCCGGGGATTTTCCGTCACTGCGAAATCTGCTGGACGCGATTCTCATCCTTGCTCTGACGTCGCTGGCGGTCGGCCTGCTCGCCCGCAGCCTTCGGGAAGGGCTGACTCGCTCCCGTCACAACGAAGCCGAACTGGCCGCGGCCAACACGAAACTGGAGGAGCAGGCGGCGCGAGCCAGGCTCTCGGAAGAGCGGTATCGCGGGATCATCGAGCTGGCCGTCGATGGGATTCTGTTCGGTGACGCGCAGGGCCGGATCGTCGGGGCCAACACCCGGGCCAGCGAACTGACGGGTTACCCGACCGAGAGACTGCTGGGGCTCAATATCAGCAGCCTGTTTGCGGGTGTGGAGCTGGAGCGGGCGCCGCTGCGCTACGACTTGCTGAAACAGGGGCTGAGCGTCATTACGGAGCGTACGCTCACGCGTCTGGACGGGACGATGGTGACGGTGGAGATGAACTCGAAGCTGATGCCGGATGCCACGTACCAGGCGTTCGTGCGAGACATCACCGAGCGTGTGCGGGTGAACGAGGCGTTGCGCAAGAGCGAGGAACGGTATCGTCTGCTGTTCAACAGCGGCATGGACGCGGTGTTCGTGCATCGCGGGCCGCGCGATGGCCTGCCTGGAGAGTTCCTGGAAATCAACGATGTGGCCTGCGCGAGGCTCGGGTACACGCGCGAGGAACTGCTGAAGATGAGTCCGGTGGACATCGATGCGCCCGACACGCTGCCGAATGTGCCCAGGATGATGGAGCGGCTGGTGCGGGATGGGCACGCGGTATGGGAAGGCGTACACTTGGCCCGGGACGGGCGGCGGATCCCGGTGGAGATCAGCAATCATCTGTTCGAGCTGGACGGGAAGCCGGCGATCCTCTCGACGGCCCACGACCTCACGGAGCGCAAGCAGGCCACCGAGGCCGCGCGCAAGAGCGAGCGGAGCTATCGCGAGATCTTCAACGCGGCCAACGATGCGATCTTCGTACACGATGCGAAAACGGGCGCCATCCTCGACGTCAACGACACGATGCTGGCCATGTTCGGCTATTCGCGGGAGGAGGCCCTGCACCTGGCGCCGGACCAGGCGAGTGAAGGATCGCCGCCCCACTCGGCCGATCGGGCGATGCAATGGTTGCGGAAGGCCGTCGAGGAGGGGCCGCAGGTGTTCGAATGGCTGTCCCGGCGCAAGAACGGGGAGCTCTTCTGGACCGAGGTGGCCCTGCGCAGCACCCAGATCGGCGGACACGGGCGCGTGCTCGCCGTCGTCCGCGACATCAGCGAACGGAAGCGGGCGGAAGAAGAGAGGGCCGGGCTCGAACAGCAGCTCAGGCAGGCCCAGAAGATGGAGGCCATCGGACAACTTGCCGGCGGAATCGCCCACGATTTCAACAACCTCGTGACCGTGATCTGCGGCTACACGGAGATGGCCATCGCCGGCCTGCCGGCGGACCATCCGCTGCGGCAGTCGCTGAGCCAGGTGATCGTCGCCGGCGAGCGGGCCAGGGATCTGACGCGGCAGATCCTCGCATTCGGCCGCAAGCAGACGCTCAAGACGGAGGTCATCAACCTGAATGCGGAAGTGCCGGCCACGGAGAAGATGATCCGGCGGCTGATCGGCGAGGACATTGCGGTGAGCATCCGGCTGTCGCCGGGCCTGGGCAATGTCCGGGCCGATGCCTCACAGCTTCAGCAGGTCCTCTTGAACCTTGCCGTGAACGCGCGCGATGCCATGCCGCGGGGCGGAAGGCTGGCCATCGAAACCGCCGATGTGACTCTGGACGAAGCGTACCCGGCCACATCGGCCGAGGTCCGATCCGGGCCATACGTGATGCTGTCGGTGAGCGACACGGGTTGCGGGATGGACCGGGAAACGCTGGCGCATCTCTTCGAACCGTTCTTCACGACCAAGCCGCCCGGCAAAGGCACGGGCCTGGGGCTGGCGACGGCGTTCGGCATCATTCGCCAGCACGGCGGACACATTTCGGTGTCGAGCGAGGTCGGCAAGGGCTCGACATTCCGCATCTACCTGCCGCGCGTGGAATCGGAACTCACGACCGCCCAGCCACCGGCGCCCGCCAGACCGGACCAAAGTGCGGCCGCCACCGAAACCGTTCTCCTGGTGGAGGACGAAGCGAACCTGCGCGAACTGGTCTTCCAGATTCTCAGCGAGAGAGGCTACCGCGTCCTCAATGCCGACGGGGCGGCCGACGCCCAGCGGCTGGCGACCGCGCACGCCGCGGCCATCGATCTGCTGCTGACGGACGTGGTGATGCCGGAGGTGAACGGGCCGGAATTGTACAACCGGCTGGCACCGATTTGCCCACGAATGAAGGTGCTTTACATGTCGGGGTATGCGGAGGGGGTCTTCAATCACGGCGCCGATGGCCGGCCCGATTCGGTGTTTCTTGCCAAGCCGTTCCGCATCCAGACGCTGCTGGACAAAGTGCGAGAGGCGATTGAACGCTGTAGCCGCGATCGTTGATCGCGGCTCGGCCGCGACGACCCATCGCGGCCGCAGCCAGGGTCAGCGCCTTTAAGGCAATCAGGGCGTTTGAATGGCTTCGGACGGACAAGAATGTCCCCCACTCAGCCATCCAATGACAGGCGGGAATGCCCGCCCTGCCGGAAATTGCGCCGGAAGTAATCGCCCGGCGGCCACAGCCACCGACGCCCTACACAATCCCCCGCCGTTCCGGTACATAGGGACAGTCACATGGTACTCGGCATTGCATTTTTGTTCATCGCGGCGCTCTGGGCCCTGCCCCTGGCCGGAATCCCGGTGTTGCTCCACATGCTCTTCCAGCGCAAGAGCCCCATCGTGTTCTTCAGCACGCTGCGGTTCGTCAAACAGAGCATGCAGCAGACGGCGGCGCGGAGACGCATCCAGAAATGGCTCCTGCTGGCCTGCCGCATCCTGCTGCTGGCCATCCTCATCTGGGCGGTGGCGCAGCCGGTGCGATACCTCACCTCCGGATGGTTCACCTCCGAACCCAACATCGTGGCGGCCATTGTCGTCGACACCAGCTACTCCATGCTCCTCAAGCAGCAGGAGATGACCCTGCTCGACAAGGCCAACGACACCGTGCAGACGCTGCTCCGCGAGCCGCTGAAAAACGCCCGGGTCGCCATCTTCAAATCCCAGCCGGCCCCGGCGGATGCGCCGGAGAAACCGCTGTCGGCCGGCAAGATCCAGTCGGAATGGGTCGACCTCAAGCCCGGACCCAGCCCCAAGCCGCTGGGGGAGCGGGTCAACGAGGCCGTTGCCCTGCTCGATCGCCAGCAGGCCAACCAGAAGTGGCTGGTCATCATCACGGACATGCAATCGCGGGAGTTTGCCACCCCGCTGCCCGAGATGAAGGATACGCGGGTCATCGTCTTTGACCTTCAGCCGGAGAAAGCCACGTCCAACGGCATCACGCAGATCGGCATGAAGCCCGAGCAGCCGATCGCCGGGGTCGGCGGCGAAGTCAACGTCGAAGTGTCCGGCCGGGCCGGCGACGCCGCCTTCGTGGATCTCACCATCAACAAGCTCGACGGCACGGCGCTCAAAACCATCACCAACCTGCCCGCGAATTTCGAAAGCACCGGCCGCACGAAAGTGCGCGTGCCGCTCGAGCAGGGACTGCCGCCCGAGCAGTTCCTTCTGCTGACCGCCAGGTTGCAGCGCGAGGATGATCTGCCCTGGGACAACACGCGGTCGCAACTGGTCGAACTGCCGCCGAAACAGAGCGTGACGTTCATCGAGACGCCGTCGCAGCCGACGGCCTCGAAGTTCATCCGTCTCGCCCTGAGCCCCTACGACGACGCCGCCCGCCCCTGGCCGCTCTATGCCACAACCGCGCCGGATTTCACCGGGCAGGAGAATGCGGTGGTCTGGCCGATGACCGACTGGCCCGGTGAGGCCCACCTGGTCCGGCTGCGGAATTTCGTGAAGAACGGCGGCTCGGCGGTGCTGCTGCTTCAGCCGGGCCTGGAAAGCAGCTACGACAAACTCCCGGCCGGGCAGAAGAGCGTACTGGCCGAACTGCTTCCCGCCCGGCCGGCGCCGCTGCCGGTCGGCGGGGGAACGCTCGGCTCAGGCCTTTTCCGCGTGGCGCCGCCCGCCAGGCCGGACCCGATCCTCGAGGACATCGTCGATCCGACCGCCCGGCTGAACCAGCTCATCGTGCGGCGTTTTGTTCCGTTTGAAGCCACGGCCGATCCGTCAGTGACGACGCTATTGTACCTGTCCCCGAAGGATTCCGACGGCCGGGCGCATCCCTGCGGGCTCTACTACCGCCGCACGGTCGGCGCGGGCACGGTCTATCTCTTTGCGACTCTGCCCGACTCGAAGTATTGCTCGCCTCCGACGCATCCGGCGTTTCCGATCCAACTGATCAAATCGTGCCTGCGTCCGCCGCAGCAACGCGACGTGCAGAACGTGGAAATCGGCCAGCCGCTGGTTCTGGCCGGCGCGCGCTATGCCGGCTACGACGAGTTGGAGGTCCAGGGCCCCGGCGACATCCGCATTCGCGTGAAGCCGGCCGAGGAAGCGGGCGTCCGCCGTTTCGTGTTCCCCGCTGCCAATGACCCCGGTCTCTACTACTGGCGCCAGCCCAATCAGACGGCCATCGTCGCCGTCGCCAACGTGCAGCTTCCCTCCGACGAATCCGACCTGAACTACCGCCCGGCCCGGCAGGTTGTTCCTCCGGGCGAGAACGTCGTGGTGGCCAGGAGCTACGCCGATCTGCTGAACACGGTGGCCAGGCTCAACGAGCCCGAACCGCACTGGACGCTGCCGATCGTCGTGGTGCTCATGCTGATCTGCGTCGAGGCCCTGCTGGCCAGCCTCGCGCACCTCTGGAAGGGCAAGGCGCTCGGTGCCTGGCTGCCGGCGTGGATGGGTGCCAGGGCGGCGGCGGAGTAGGGTCCGCTGAAGCGCACCCTACGAAGAAACCCGCGAGTCTATCGCCCGCGGGTCGTGCAGTCGTCCACAACTTCATCGGCTCACCTGGCCTTGTTAAACCGTTCCTCGGCCACGCGCCAGTTGAGCACGTTCCACCAGGCGTTGATGTAGTCCGGCCGGCGGTTCTGGTACTTCAAGTAGTACGCGTGCTCCCAGACATCCAGGCCGATCACCGGGAACGCGCCGTCCATGACGGGCGAGTCCTGGTTGGCGGTCGAAATGATCTCGATCTTCCCGGCCTTCTTGACCAGCCACGCCCAACCCGAGCCGAATCGCCCCGTGGCGGCGGCCGCGAACTTTTCCTTGAATGTGTCGACTGAGCCAAACGTGCCCGTGATGGCGGATGCGAGGTTGCCCGCCGGCAGGGAGGCCTTGTTGGCCGGGTTCAGGATTTCCCAGAACAAACTGTGATTGTGGTGCCCGCCGGCGTTGTTGCGGACGGCGGTCTTGATATCGTCCGGCACGATGGCGCAGGTGTTGGCCAGCAGTTCTTCCAGCGGCTTGCCCTCAAGCTGCGGGGCTTTCCCCAGGGCGTTGTTCAGGTTGGTCACGTAGGCATTGTGGTGCTTGCCGTGATGGATTTCCATGGTCATCTTGTCGATGTACGGTTCGAGGGCATCCGTGGCAAACGGCAACGGGGGCAGCGTGAATGGCATGGTGTGTCTCCTTCGAGTTCCTTGGACTATAGCAACGGGTTAATACAACTTCCGATACCGAACCCTAGTCACGCCGGGGGCGAAGGTCAAACGGTGGACCATCACAACCACGGATTGGCGATGTGGACGCCGGTTCCCTCGAAATCCACCTGGTTGCGCGTGACCAGTTCGAGATCCCACGCTCGTGCCGTGGCCGCGACGAGCGAATCCGCCATCGGCAGCGGCCGGCCTTTCGCTTCGACCTCCGCCATCAGGCGGCCCCACGCGTTGATGACGTTCAGGTCAATGCCGAGAATCCGGCCCGAGAAGCGCCTTGGGAGGTCGCGCACCAGCCACGCCTCCAACTTCCTGCGTCGCGCCGAAGCAACAAGCCGTTCGACACCGTGCCTGATTTCGCCGATCGTCATCACGCTGAGATAGGCCTCGTCGGG
>JBEKVL010000291.1:0-7624 GCA_049514055.1 Tepidisphaeraceae bacterium
GAGCAGACCAGGGCGCCCAAGCGCCGCGCGATTCTGGCGCGCCTGCTCCAGGTGCCCGCCGGCGGCCACGAAGACCTCGCGGTTCTGGCCACCGCAGCCGGTTGCAGGCCGGCCGCCATCCGCGCTCTGGTGAAGTTGGGCTTGGTGAAGTTCGCCGAGGTCACCGTTGACACAGTGGTGCCGGTGCCCTCACCGGCACTGCGCACTATCGACACCACCACGGATCGGGCCATTGCTGCGGGCAATGGAGATGTGTCGGAGTACCGACGCCACGGGCTGGAAGCCCGTGCCACCGAATCCAGCCGGCCGGATGCACTACCCGAAACAACGGTCGTGCCCGGCACTGGGCCCATGCGTATCTCTCCGGTCGAGTCTCCACATGCCCTCAACGCAGACCAGCAGAAAGCCCTCGACGACATCCTCCCGCGACTCTCGGCCGGTTTTTCCGTCAACCTGCTCATGGGCGTCACGGGCAGCGGCAAGACCGAGGTTTACCTGCGCTGCCTGCGGCAGGTGATCGACGCCGGCAAGCGGGCCATCGTCATGGTCCCCGAAATCGCCCTCACGCCCCAGACCGTGCAACGTTTCACCGCCCGCTTCCCGCGCGTCGCCGTGCTGCACTCGGGCCTGGCCGCCGGTGCGAGGCATCGCTTCTGGCGACAGATCGCATCGGGACAGGCCGATGTTGTCGTAGGCGCCCGCTCGGCCGTCTTCGCGCCCGTGCCGGACCTGGGCATCATCGTCGTCGATGAGGAACACGAGAGCAGCTACAAGCAGGATACGGCCCCGCGCTACCATGGCCGGGATATCGCGATCAAGCGGGCCCAGATCGAGCAGGTGCCGGTCCTGCTCGGCTCCGCCACGCCGTCGCTGGAAATGTACCATCGTGTTACCACCGCCATGGGCGGCGCCGGCGTCCCGGCTGTGGCAGAAGGCACGACAGACAAGAGCACCGGGATGACAGACAAGAATGTCTGTCCTACTGGCGCTGTCACACGTTCCAGTGGTGCCGGTGCCCGCACCGGCACATCTGCGCTCGTCCCATCGCCCATGCCACCCACGTATCACCTGCTCACGCTCCCCAGCCGCGTGCGTGGCCTCTCGCTTCCCGAGGTCGAACTCGTCGATATGAGAATCGACGCCCGCATCCGCCGCGGCAAGATCAACCTTCTCTCCACGCGTCTGGAGGCCATGCTCAAGTCCACGCTGGAAGCCGGCCGACAGGCCATCCTCATGCTCAACCGCCGCGGCTACTCAAACTACGTCTTCTGCCCAAGCTGCCAGCACCTGGTCAAGTGCAAATACTGCGACACCACCATGACCTTCCACCGCTCGGTGCCCGCCCATGCCCACGGAGGCACGTTTCAGGAGGGCCTGCACACCGGCCAGCTTCACTGCCACTATTGCCTGGCCGTCAACCCCCTGCCCGAGAAGTGCCCCGCCTGCGGCAAGGGGCTGACGCTCTTCGGCCTGGGCACGCAACGCGTCGAGGAGGAACTCGCCCACAAGTTCCCCGGCGTGGTCTATGCCCGCGCCGACAGCGACTCGATGCGGTCGATCCAGGACTACGAGGCCGTTCTCAACCGTTTCGCCAGGGGCGAGGTCCAGGTGCTTCTCGGCACGCAGATGATCGCCAAGGGCCTGGACTATCCCAACGTCACGCTCGTCGGCGTCGTCTCGGGTGATACCGCGCTGTCGCTCCCCGATTTCCGCGCCGCCGAACGCACGTTCCAACTCATCACCCAGGTCGCCGGCCGGGCCGGCCGCGGCGATCACCCCGGCCACGTGCTGCTCCAGACGTTCCAGCCCGACGACCCCACGCTCCTGTTCGCCATCCGCCAGGACTACCTCGCCTTTGCGCAGACCGAACTCGGCCACCGCCGCCAGGTCGGCCTGCCGCCCATCGTGCGAATGGTCCGCATCATCATCCGCGACCAGTCGGTTGAGAAAGCACAGGAACACAGCGAGACGCTGGCCGTGTGCCTCAACGCCGCCGTGGCCGCCGAATCCGGCCAGGTGACGCTCAAAGGCCCCATGCCCTGCGCCATCGGCCGCATCGCCGGCTATCACCGCTTCCAGATCCTCCTGTTCTCCCCGACGCCCGCGCGGCTGCAGCGAGTCCTTACCACCGTCCGCGAGCAAGACGGCTTCGCCCCGGCCGACCGCATTGCCGTGGACGTCGATCCGGTGTCGCTGTTGTGATCGTGGTGCCACATGGAGCACTGCGTTGGGCGCGATCCCCTCGCGACGAGGTCGCGGACACTTGCTTCTGCGACCACCGTTGTGGTGCTTCCAGATACCCCCAATTCTGATCGGGGCATCCTTGCCACTTGCATCGTTAAGATGTTATGCTTTTGTCTTCACTGCGAGGATCGGTGTCGCGTGTCGTGGTCTGTATTCTCGAGAGAGTCGAAAATGCCCAGTATCAAACTCAAATCACTCCAGTACTTCGAACGCCAGGGACAGCCCAGGGAATGGACTCTGGATGGTCTTTCTCTGGGACCGGTCAATCTGGTGGTGGGGCGCAATGCGACTGGAAAGACGCGGACATTGAACCTGATCTGGAACCTCTCGAGGATGCTGCTCCCGGGATCGGATTTTCGTACGGGCAATGCGGGTTATGACGTTCTGTTCGACGACAACGGTGAGGAGCTGAGATACATCCTCCAGGTCGAGGAAGGCAAGGTCACGCGCGAGGAAGTGATTGTCAAACAGGAAACGATGCTGAAGCGCGGCCAAACAGGCGAGGGAACAATCTACACCGAGACCGAGAAGAAGATGCTGCGTTTCCAACCCCCGGAGCACGAACTGGCGGCTGTAGCTCGGAGAGATGCGATTCAACACCGTTTTCTTGAGCCCCTCCACCAATGGGCCAAGGCCGTGCGTCACTATTCATTTGGAGCGAGCCTTGGCAAGGCCAGCTTGGGGGTTCTGGTCAAGGAGGGTCCGGAAGCGAACGATCGGGATGAGAACCAGGTGGTCGGGATCTTTCGGAGAGCCAGCAAGGAATTCGGGGCCGAGTACGTTGATGTCCTCATTCGCGATATGGCAGAACTAAACTATAGGATCGAACACGTTGAAGTTGCCACGCCGGAGAACATCAAGTTCATCGGACCCGGAGCTCCGGGCGACCTCCTCGCAGTTGGCGTTCGCGAACAGGGTGTCAACGCGATGGTCGACCAAACCGATATGTCCGACGGTATGTTCTCAGCCCTGTCGTTGCTGATTCAGGTCAACTACTCGCAAATGGCGAAGCGAGCCAACTGCATCCTCATCGACGACATCGGAGAAGGTCTGGACTTCGAACGATCCTCACGCCTGATCGAGATTCTGCGGCAGAAGGCCGAACAGTCGTCCTTCCAACTGGTGATGACCACCAACGATCAGTTCGTCATGAACCACGTTCCGCTTGAAGAGTGGTCGGTGCTGCAGCGCGACGGGTGTCACGTCCGGGTGCGGAACTACACGAACTCGCGGGAGGAATTCGAACATTTCAAGTTCGTCGGCCTGAGCAATTTCGCCTTCCTCGAAATGGACTTTGTCAACGGCCCTCCACAAGAGGAGGCAGTGGGCGCCCATGAATAAGATGGCCGTTTTCGTCGAGGGCCACACCGAACTTGTGTTTGTGGACCGGTTGATCACCGAGATAGCCGACAAGAATGCCGTCTCGATCGACTTGCGTGAAATACGAGGGGGTACGAACACGCGGCGCACGATGCGCCAGATCAGGGCGGCAGATCCCGTCGGCAGCCAGAAACACTTTGTTCTGATTTACGACTGCGGCGGGGATGATGCGGTCAAGACCCGCATGCGCGATGAGTATGACAATCTCGCGAAGGCGGGATACTCGAAGATCGTCTGCATGCGCGATGTCCGTCCGAAGTATACTCGCGCCGGCATTCAGGAACTCGAAGCCGGACTCCCAGTGTACGTTAAGACGAAGCCGATCGTGGTTGATTTCATTCTTTCGATCATGGAGATTGAAGCATGGTTCCTTGCAGAGCACACGCACTTTGCCAGGATCGACCCGGCCCTCACCGTTGCCGCGATAGCCGCGGCGCTTGGTTTCAATCCGGAACAGGACGATATGCAGTTGCGAACGGCTCCGTGTGACGATATCAGCAAATGCTACGCACTTGCCGGCAAGGCGTATGTAAAAGGCAATGCGCGGATTACGGTGGATGCGCTTGACTGCACCTGCATCTACGCGGGGCTTGTGGACAAGATCCCTTATCTGAAGAAGCTCTGCCGGATTATCGAGTCATTCCTGACGACACGTTGATCTTCGGCGATTCGGCCGGCAGGCATGCCGAAGAACGACCCCCCACGGTGGCCGTGGGCATCGGAAGTTCAAGAAGGACACGCCTATGTCATGTTTCAGCACGGCCTTTGCCCTGGTAGTCGTCGCGGTTGGAGGGGCGATCAGTCCCGCAATGTTCGCCGCCGACTGGCCGCAGTTTCAGGGGCCGGAGCGAAGCGGCATCTCGCCGGAGACGGGTCTGGCACGCTCGTGGCCGGAAGGCGGGCCGAAAGTCCTGTGGACCGTGGATGTCGGCGAGGGCTTTGCCGCGGCGGCCATTCGCGACGGCAAGGTACACGTCCTGGACCGCAGCCCCAACGGCAAGGACGTCCTCCGCTGTCTGGATCTGGGCACGGGCCAGGAGGAATGGACCTGCGCCTACGATGCGCCGGGCAAGCTGCAATATCCCGGCTCGCGGCAGGTGCCGACGGTCGACGAGAAACTCATCTTCGCCATGGGGCCGTTCGGCAACTTCAACTGTATCGATCGCGCCACCCACCAGATCGTCTGGTCGCACCACATGGTGAACGACTTCAAGGATCCGGCCGTGGATAATGCCGCTGACGACCCGACCGACCGGGCGGCGCTGCTGGCCAGGACGCGCGTGCCCACCTGGGGATTCACGCAGGCCCCCGCGCTGTACAAGGACACCGTGATCGTCGCCCCGCAGACACGGAACGTGGGGCTCGTGGCCTACGAGAAGACCACGGGCAAGCTGCGCTGGACCTCGCCGTATGTGGGCCGGAACTGGTACGACCACGTCAGCCCGTATGTCACGACGCTCTGCGGCGTGGACCAGGTGATCATGATCGGGCAGCCGGGCGACCCGGAGAAATGGCCGCCGGCCATCATCTCCGGCGTCGATGCCGGGACGGGGAAGATGCTCTGGCAGATGCGGACCTGGCACTCTTACAAGATCCCCATCAGTTCACCCGTCCGCATCGGCGAAGACCGGCTGTTCGTCAGCGGGGCCTATGGCATCGGCTGTTTCATGCTCAAGATCGGCCGCGAGGCCGGCCGATGGACCACTGATTATGTCTTCAAGGACAACAAAAATAGTGCCGCCCAGATTCAGAACCCGATCTACTACAGAGACGACATCTATGTCCAGAGCTGCAACGAACCTGGTGCCGGCAACAACGGCCTGACCTGCCTGGACACCAGCGGCGAGATCAAGTGGAGGACCGGTCCGAAACAGGTCTTCGGCTCGGGCGGCCTGCTCATCGCCGACGGGCTGATTTATGTCATGGACGGAAACACGGGCGAGTTGAACCTGTTTGAGGCCCGCCCGGATGAGTGCCGGCAACTGGCGACGGCCAGGGTGCTGGCGGCCGAGGGCAGGCTCGTCTGGGCACCGCTGGCGTTGTCGGATGGCAAGCTGGTCGTCCGCGATCAGCACCAGATGAAATGCCTGCTGGTGAAGTGAGGCGGCAAAGTGGGGCCGGCGCCTCCGCCGGCCTGATCCGCCGGATGGTTCGCGCCACGGAAAGGCCGGCGGGGACGCCGGCCCTGCTTGGAGAACCGCGTCCCTTATTTTGGCGGCTCCGGCGGTTGTGGCACGGGCTTGACGACCACATCGCGCTGTTCCGGCGTCAGGATCACATTGTCAATCGCCCACTTGAGGCACTTCTGCACTGTCGTCCGTCCCTGTTTGTCTTTGCGGTCGTCGCCCGTGAAACCGGCCAGGTCCTTCGCCGCAATCGCGCAGGCCGCCTTGATCTTCGCCGTCTGCTCGTCGGTCAGATTCGCTTTCTTGTATCGCGGCAGCGTGGTCTGGGCCAATTCCGCGCCCGCCCAGGTCGCTTTCTGCGGCTCGGTCAGGACGGCGAGGATCGCCTTGTCGGCCTCGGCCGTCGCTTGCGCTCGCTCGTCCATCAGGGCCTTGAGGTTGTCATTGGCCGTCTTCTTTGCCGCGGCATCGGTGCCGGCCCTGGCGGTCTTGGCCGCTTCTTCGGCCGCGGTCACCTTCTCGGCGTTGGCCTTGTCCCATGCCTCAAGAGCGGCCTGCTTGACCTTGAACTTCTCCTTGATCGTCTTCTGTTGCTCTTCGGTGAGTTTGCATTCCTGCACCATCAGGTCGCACTGTTCCTGCACCGTCTCCTGGGCCGACTTCGGGGCGCGCCGGGCGGCCGCCTCGCATGTTCCGGATATCAGCCAGGTCATCAGTGCCGCGCCAAACACGATTGCCGGCAATCTTGTGGTCATTTTTGTCGCTCCTGAGCCCTGAAGGTGATGTCATCGGCCGCGGGCCATCCGGCACGAAGAATATTCACTGTTCGGAGTTCACGCTTTAGCGTGTCTGCCCGCTGAAGACAAGCCAAAGCGTGAACTCCGAACAGTGAACTCCGAACGGGAGGATTCTATCATGGTTTCACCGTGTCGAAGTAGTCGTAGAACACCTCCGCGAGTTTCCGCCCATAGGTCTGCCAGTGGCTGGCGGAAGGATAGTCCTTGAGGCCGGCGATCCAGTTGCAGTTGAATTCGTGAATGACGGCGTCGATGCCGTAGCGCTCGAGCCAGCCGTCGCCGAGGGAGCCGGAGTTCTGGAACGAGGGCTTGGTGCTGCCTTCGGTGAACCAGGCGTGCTGGCGGAGCAGTTTCTCGAGAACGGCCATACGCTGGACATGCCGGTCGAGATTGCCCACGGGCGGGCGGCTGATGTGCAACTGGCCGTTGCCGTCGTTGTGCAGGTCCATGGCCAGGTGGGGTTGCCGGCCGGCCTTGATCATCCCATCCAGCCATTGTTCCAGGGCGTGGTTTTCGGGCGAGAGTTGCGGGTCGGCCGGCTTGTCCCAGTCGCGGTTGAGGTCTTTGCCCTGCGGGTTGAAGCGGGTCATGCCACGGGCCACGCCGTCCTTGTTTGCCATCGGGAGGATGTAGACGCAATATCGGCCGAGGAACTTGCGGGCGTCGTCATCGTCTTCGAGCAGGCGGGCGATGAGCCCCTGGACAACCCAGTTGCCGCCGGCTTCCCAGGGATGCGCCCGTGCGCGGATGAAGACGCGATACGGCGCTTGCGGACGGCCGATGCGGACGATCTCCAGTTCGCGTCCGCCGCCGGTTTTGCCGATGGGGGGGATTTCCACAAGCGGGTTTGTTCGGATGGATGCGAGCAGGCGGTCCAGATCGGAAATGCGGTAGGGCTCGACGCGGGCCACATAGAGCCGTGGGCCGGGCATCTCGATGGTGAGCCGGACCCGGTTGCCGGGGAGACTCTCGGTGGCCACGGTCTTCCATGTCCGGCCATCCCCCGAGATGACGGCCGTCTTCAGTTCCCCGGCGACAGAGCCAGGGCGGCCGTTCCAGACGTTGTCGAGGTTCTTG
>JBEKVL010000292.1:0-7622 GCA_049514055.1 Tepidisphaeraceae bacterium
CTGCGGTCCCCAGCACGACCATGTCCGCGCGAATGTCGATGCGCTCGCCACCATTGAGCGTGTCGGCCACCTGCACGACAAGCTGCCCGTTCTCGCGATAGATGCGGGCCACGCGCGAGCGGATGTACTGCACGCCATCGACCTCGGTCGCCCGGCGATAAAACTCGTCGTAACCCTTGCCCGGCGTACGCACATCCATGCACAACACAAACGCGCGGCCGCCGTGTACCTTGTGCCGGTAGAGCATCGCATGCTTGGCGGTGTACATGCAGCAAATCTTGCTGCAATACGCCCGGCCCTTGGCCGCGTCGCGCGAGCCGGCACACTGCACGAAGACGATCGTCCCGGGTTCCTTGCCATCGGACGGCCGGCGGATTTCGCCGGCCGTCGGGCCGGACGCCGAGGCCAGCCGCTCGAATTGCAGGCCGGTCACCACGTCCGGGTGATCGCCATCGGCGTACGCGGGCAGGTGTTCCTTCCCGAGCACCTGGAATCCCGTCGCCACGACGACCGCGCCGGCCTTCTCCGTGATGATCTCGTCTTCCTGGTCGTAGAGGATGGCGCCGGTCGGGCAGAGCTTGGCGCACACGCCGCATTTGCCGGTCTTGAACTTGGTGCAGTTGGCCCGGTCGATCACCGGCTTGTTGGGCACGGCCTGCGGAAACGGAACACCGATCGCCGTGCGCTTGGCCAACCCTTCGTCAAACTCGCTCGCCAGCTTCTTCTGCGGGCACTTCTGCCAGCAGGTGCCGCAACCCGTGCATTTCACCCAGTCGACACTGCGCGCCTTGCGGCGAATCTTCACCTCGAAGTTGCCCACATAACCGTCGACCGACTCCACCTCGCTGTAGGCCTCCAGGCGAATCTTCGGATGCGTGGCCGCCTCCACCATCCGCGGCGTCAGGATGCACTGCGAACAGTCAAGCGTGGGGAACGTCTCGGAGAGCTGCGACATGTGCCCGCCCAGCGACGGCGAGCGTTCGACGAGGACCACCTCGACGCCGCCGTCGGCGATGTCCAACGCGGCCTGGATGCCCGCGATGCCGCCGCCGATCACCACCGCCCGGCGGGTCAGCGGAACCTTGATGGCGCTGAGCGGCACATTGCGCGACACGCGCTCGACCATCGAATGCACGATCTGGATCGCCTTCTCGGTTGCCTTCTCGCGGTCGGTGTGGACCCACGAGCACTGCTCGCGCAGGTTGGCGATTTCGCAGAGGTACGGATTCAGCCCGGCCGCCGCCACCGTCTTGCGGAAGGTCTTCTCGTGCATCCGCGGCGAGCAGGCGCCCACCACCACGCCGGTCAGCTTGTGCTTGGCAATGGCCTCGCGAATCTGCGCCTGCCCCGGCTCCGAGCACGTGTAGCGGTAATCCGTCGCGTACGCGACTCCCGGCATCAGCTTGGCCGCTTCGGAAACGCGCGGACAGTCAACCGTCTTCCCAATATTCTCGCCGCAATGACAGATAAATACGCCAATTCTCGACACGGGAGTACGCATCCCTTCTATATTTTCTGTTTGGAGTTCACGCTTTAGCGTGTCTTCAACTGGCAGACACGCTAAAGCGTGAACTCCGAACGTTGTTTCAGGCCGCGGGTGGGGCCTGCTTGATCTTCGCCAACGCCGGCTGGGTCGGAACGAAATGCCCTTCCAGACCCAGTGCGGTTTCGGGCAACCCGAACGCCAGCCCCAGGAGTTGCGTCAGATACAACACCGGTATCGCAGTGCCGTCGCCGTAGGTGGTCTGCCGCATATCCAGGTTGGCATGGCACATCGGGCACGCCAGGCAGAACACATCCGCCCCGGCCGACTTGGCCGCGTCGAACACGCGGCGACCCTGCCGAATCACGACCTGTGTCCGTGCCACCCCAAACGAAGCCCCGCAGCATTCCATCGCCATCGACCAGCGCACCGGTTCCGCGCCGATCAGCCGCAGCACGCGCTCCATGCTCTGCGGCGCCTCGACGTTGACGGCTCCGGTAACTGCGGCCGGGCGGACCAGCAGGCAGCCGTAGTAGCACGCCACCTTCAGCCCGGTCAGGGGCTTCTTGACCCAACTCTTGATCTCGTCGTCCGACGCCTCGGCCATCAGGTCCAGAATGCTCATCGGCCGAACCTGGTCCATACCCAGTTCGGCCGATTCTCCCAATGCCTCCGCCAGACGCTTCGCCAGGCCCGGCTGCTGTTTCATTTCATGCGATACCGACGCCAGCCGCTGGTAACACATCGCACATGGCGCCAGCACGCGCTCAATCCCGCCGCGTTTGGCCTTGGCCAGTGTGTCGGCCGCCATACACAACGCTGCCTCGTGGTCCACCGCATGGGCCGAGCTGGCCCCGCAGCAGATCCACTCGGGGACTACCTTGAGTTCGATGCCCATGGTCTGGGCGGCCGCTCGCAGAGACTTGTCGTACTCCGACGCCGTTCCGCGAAGACTGCAACCGGGGTAATAGCCAAGAGACTTCACTTGCCACCCCCATTGTCGTGCTGCTGCTTCAGCTTCGCGATCGCGCCGCGGACCCGATCGGTTCCGGGGCCCTTGTGCGGCTTGAGGTGCAGCTTGCCCTTGAAGAACATGGCCGCCCCGAGCATGGCGTCTTCAACCAGATGCCCGGTTCGCAGCTTATACTCTATCATCATGGAGAGTTCGTGGACCTGGCCATTGCTTAAAGCCGCGTGCAGGAATGACTTATGAAGCGCCTGGGCGTCCTTGGCCCGCTTGCTCCTGGAAGCCGCGCCGCGCTTCAGTGCCTCCTGGCGCAGGACATCCATCGTCCCGGCGATGTCCACCCCTTGCGGGCAACGGGTCGTGCATGCCAGGCAACCGGCACACAGCCACGGAGTATCTGCCCCCAGTGCCCGCTTGGCATACCCGGCCGCTTGGGCGGTGTCCTCCGCGAACGCCGACTCCAATTGCAGGAGCCGCATCATCCGCGTGGGGCTGATGTCCATTTCCCCGGACACATTCTGCATGCATCCGGCCGCGCATCGCCCGCATTGGTAACAGTTCAAAACCGATGTTCCGGTCGCCTGAGCGACCCGGGTCGCAATCGTCTCGGAAGTCGTATTCGAGGCGTGCGAGTGATTATCCGCACGATCCAACTGAAACTCCTTGGTCTGTTGACGGGGGTGAACCCGCCTTTTGCGGATTGTGGAGGTTTCAGTCCGTTAGTCAAGCGTAAAATCGTACTTGCCACGACATATATCCGTAACTCTATTTGGGGCAATCACTTCTGCGTCGAGTAAATCAGGATATCCGCCATGATGCTGCTCGCCGTCCTGGGGTCATAGCCGAAGATGCCGTCTATGTTCTGGCCAGTCAGACCGGCACTCAGATCCTCGGCAGAGTAGAACACGCGGGCTTTCTTGTCGATCTCCAAGCCCCGTACGCGCGGAGCCTTCACGTTGCCGATCTGCTTCCTCGCAAAGGGCCGGTAAACAAAATCCGTCAACTTGTCGGCCGCGGCGTAGACCGGATGGCTGGCCGCCAGCACCGGAAGACCCCCGGCCTGCTGGAACAGCGCGTTGAGCATCTGCTCGGCAGTCAGCCCGAACTCCGCGGCCCCGCCGGCCGCATCGACGATGAGCGTGCCGCCCTTGTCCACGAACGCCTTGAGTTCCTTCTGTTGCGCTTCGGGCAGTCTGAGTTTGGTCGTGCCGGTCAGGTGTGCGACGTTGTAACCGCCGCCGGGCAGTTTGCCGTCGCCGAGTTTCACTGTCTCGACCTGCACGTCGGTCTTGTGCTGGTTGACCATGTAGTTGCTCAGCCGCCACCAGCCGCCCGGCTCCGGATCCCAGTTGCCGGGGTATTCCAGGCGCGCGACCTTGATGGTCTTCTCCGCCTTGGCATCGCCCCGGCGGCGCAGGATGTGGTTCTCGCCGCGATCGAGCACCTTCTTGTCTACTGTGTACAGGAACAGGTTGGCCACGGCCTGTGCGCTTCCTTCGTTCGGCCCGGCGAAACTCTGCACCTGGTAAAGGCGGCCGACATCACCGGGCGCCAGCACCATCAGTTCGCGAACCCCGTTGCTCAGCCCTTGCATGAAGGGCGGCTTCGGCCAGGAATCCCGCCGGAACTGCTGGCCGGTGTAGATGACGTGCGAATCGGGCAGCTCCCGGAACTCATACATCGGGAACATCTGCTGCCCCAGCTTCTTGAAGCTCTCGGCAAACTGCTTCTTGCCGCAGTCGGCATTGCCGAAGATCAACCCGCCTTCCAGCACGAAGCGCCTGAGCTTCTCGACCTCGTCCTTCTTGAGGTTGATCTCGTCGCGGCCGCTCATCCACAGGATCGGCGCGTCGTGCCAGTCGTCCATCGCGCTCTGCATGTTGACGATCTGCCAGTTGAGGTGTTGTTCCATCTGCCGGCCGGTCCACCGGGCGATGTTGGCCACTTCGCGCGGCCGCTGGTTCCAGGTGGGCGTGGCGGGCTTGTTGTTGGGCCCCGTACTCACGTAGTCCAGTTTGTTCATCATCACCGGCGCGTGCCCGCGGGCGAGGAACATCAGGCCAAACGCCGTGTCCGGTATCTTCTTCGCGTTGTCGTTGCCGTCGGCGTCGCCCCAGGACCCATCGGGGTTCTGCTTGCTCAGCAGGAAGTTGGCGCCGACCTCGAACCAGTTCAGGTTGCCGAAATACTTGTAGCCGCTGGCGACGCCCACGCGCTCGACGCCGTAGAGCGAGTAGAACGGATGCGCCTGCTCAAAACGGCGGAAGTTCTGGTTCATCCATTTCAGCCCCGCCTCGATGTGCGCATCAACGATGTTGCCCTTGCATTCGAGCCCTTCAAACTGGTGCGCCCGCTCTTGGGTGATGAACAGCGTTGCCAGCCCGGCCGCCGACATCGCCACCGAGTCTTTGCCCCAATCTCCGTCTTTTCCGAAGACATACGCCCAGCCGCCGTTTTGCAACTGCGTGTTTCGCCAGGCGTTCTCGGTGAACTTCCAGTATTCGTCCGTGATCTCGATGTTCAACTGGGAAATGGCCCACATTCCCAGCACGCCGTACTGGCTGACGCTGGCATCCCAGCGCGGGCGGATGCCGTTGTCCTCATCCGGCCCCGGGCGACGCAGTTTCGGATCGTAGTAGTATCCGTAGAATCCGCCGTTCTTCTCGCGGAGCAGGGCGGCCATGAGGATTTCCTTGTCCTTCTGCGCCGCCTGTTTCACCCCGGGGCTGAACGGTGCCATCGCCCACACCTGGCAGCGGAATCCCAGTGCGTAGACGCCGTAGACCTCCTGGTTCTTCAGCCAGTCGATCCCCTGCTTGACGTGCGTTTCCTGCGCGCTCTCGCCGGCATACAGCAGCGAGCACAGCGCCACTCCCGAAAGCCCGCCCCATTGCCACCCGTCAACCAGGTGATGGCGCCCCGGCGCCAGGTTCGGTTTGGCCACCACCTCCCAGTTGCCGTTCTTCTGCTGGCTCTGAATGTAGTTGATTGCCTTCTGCATCGCCTGTTGGACCCTGTCATGCGAAACCGGCTGCGCCGACACGATCACCGGCCATGCCAGGATTGACGCCAACAAGAACGGAAGAGTGAATGACACGCGCTGCCGATCCATGATGCAACTCCCTGCGCGGCGGCACCATTGCCGTCCGCCTCACGCCGTTCCCCGCTGGATAAAACCCCAATGCCAACCAGTTCAGCCGAGAGAACCGGCCCGCATCTTATACGCCGCGCCTATCATGCATGCTTCAGCAAGTTTGTCCACTGGATTGACACACGAGCCGGGCAGGTGTGTGGGTCCGAATACGCGGGTGGAGAGTTATCGGGCCGCGTGCGGTGCTGTAGCGATACCGACGCCCCGCTGATATCTTTGCCGCGGAGCGGTCCAGGTCAATAGAATATGGGGAGCGTGAACGAAAGACCCCGGAGGGGGCGATGGTAGCGCTCGTCGCCAGACAGCCTCGCCCCAGCTACTTCTCGCCGCTTCGCGGCTGGTCATCGCCGCGGATGCCTCCGTCAAGAGGCCTGTGCCCGCTGGCTATTGACCGTTGCCGCTCCACGGCGAGCAGGCCGCACGTCGCCTGTGACGACGGCCGTGGACCCTACACTCTACGCCCGCCGCCAATTCGCTTCAGTGTTGTCGCGTTTGCACAATTGTTCTATGCCGCAGCTTCCTGGCGACCAACCCGGATCACCTATGTGGAGGATTCGACCTGAGAATCAGCCGTATTCGGCCGAACGCGAAGAACGGTACAAGGCGACATTCCCTTACCTCTCCATGTCACCCGAAGAGTACGTCGCACGACACTCACACACGATACTCTGCTTCAGCCTGCACGACTTCAAGTACCGGGATGACCGCCTGAAGGCGTGGCTGCAGAATGTGTTTGACTTGCTCTGCAATCGAGAGCGCGTGTTGGAACTGCGGCGGCAATACCTCACGGCCGCGGCGATCGCCGAAGCAGAGCGGATCGAGGAAGATCCGTAATCCCTCAACGGTCGTCACCCCATCGCCTTCCGCGCCCAACCCTCCGCCGTTCTTCCTTTTTCACTTTTTCTTTTTCCTTCGCTACTGCGCTACTTCTCCCCCGCATACAGCAACATCCCCGCCATCATCCGCAGCGCCGTCGGCGGGGCATATCCGTAAATGCCGTCCACTTCCTGACCCACCAGCCCGGCCCCGAGGTCTTCCGGCGAGAAGAACACCCGCGTCCTCTTGTTCACTTCAAACCCGCGCAGACGCGGCGTCTTGATGTTGCCAAGCTGCTTGCGGGCGAAATTCCGGTACTCAAAACTCGCTATCTTCTCTTCACTCGAAAACACCGGGTGCGACGTCGCCAGCATCGGCAAATCGCCCGCGGCCGGGAACAACTGCTTCAGCATCGCCTCCGCCGCCAGCCCGAACTCCGCCGCACCGCCCGCCGCATCCACCACCAGCGTGCCGCCGCCATCCACGTACTCTTTCAATTCCGCCTGTTGCTTCTCCGAGAAATGCACTGGGGTCGTGCCGGTCAGGTCCGCGACCGTGTAGCCGCCCCTGGCCAGATTCCCATCTCCCAACTCGACCGTCTCGATCACCAGATCGGTCTTGTGCCCTTTGACCATGTAGTTGTCCAGCCGCCGCCAGCCGCCCGGTTCGGGGTCCCAGTTCCCGCCGTATTTCAGCCTCGCCACCTTGATCTTCTTGTCGGCTTTGGCACTGCCTGGCCGGGCGATCAGATAGTTCTCACCCTTGTTGCGAAGGTTGCTCTTGTCCACCGCATACAGGAACAGGTTCGCCGTCGCCTGCGACATGGGCTCGGTCCTCGGGCCGGCGAAACTGCGCACCTGAAACCCCTGCCCGAAATCCCCGGCGGCCAGGACCATCAGTTCCCTTACCCCGTTGCTGAGTCCCTGAAGGAACGGCGCCGCAGGCCATTTGTCGCGCTTGAACTGCTCTCCCGTGAACACCACATGCGTCGGGGGCAATTCCCGGAACTCGTACGCTGGAAACATTTCCATCCCGAGTTTCCGGAAACTGTCCGCGAAGGCCTTTCGCGAGCAATCGGCGTTTCCGAAAACCATGCCCCCTTGCTCGACGAACATACGCAGCTTGGCGACCTCGTCGTGCTTGAGCCGGATCTCGTCGCGGCCGCTCATCCACAGCACGGGCGCATCGTGCCAGTCCTCCAGCAG
>JBEKVL010000293.1:0-7617 GCA_049514055.1 Tepidisphaeraceae bacterium
CGTTCCCCCGCAGCGCCCAGCCGGCGACCAGCAAAGCCGTGCTCAAAATGCAGGGCGCCGGCGACGTCCAACTCTCGATCGACCCGCCCTGCCCCATCGGCTTCGACGGCGACATGCGCATCATGCTCGCCTCCGACGTCTTCAAGCAGGGCAGCCGCACCGTCACCATCAAGGCCACCTTCCCCGAGCCTGTCGCGCTCTTCACCAAAGACGCGGACATGGCCAAGTTCACCAAGATCATCGCCGGCCCGGACTGGTTCGCCTTCACGCCCAGCGATGACCTGGCCCCCGGTGTCATCGGCATGAACGACTGGCTCGACAAACCGGCCGGCAAACACGGCGGCGTTCGCATGGTCAAGGACCACTTTGAATTCGAGGATGCCACGCCCATCAAATTCTGGGGCGTCAATCTCTCCTACGGCGGCGGCTGCGCGCCCGCGAAGAAAGACGCCGAGTTCACGGCCGCCCGCTATGCCAAGTACGGCGTCAACGGCGTCCGCCTGCACAAGTTCTCTTACCCGAAAAACGAAATGGGCATCGGCGATCTCAACGACGCCACCAAGATGGACCCCGAAGGCATGGACCGCCTCGACTACTTCGCCTCCGAACTGAAAAAGAACGGCGTTTACTTCGGCTGGTCGCACACCTACGGCTTCCACGTCTGCCCCGGCAACCGCGCCCGCCTGCTCGCCTACGACGAGATCGCCAAAAACCTCAAGGGCAACACCTACGCCTTCATCAACTTCGCCGAAGACGTGCAGGATCTCATGATCGAAATGGTCGGCAACCTCCTCAAGCACAAGAACCCGCACACCGGCCTGACCTACGCCGAGGAACCGGCCCTGTCGTTCATCGAACTGCAAAACGAAGACGACATCTTCTTCTTCACCTCCACCAATGCCTTCAGTGCCTGCCCCACCTATCGCCAGCACTTCATCGAACAGTTCTGCGGCTGGCTCCAGGCGAAATACGGCTCGGATGACAACCTTAAGAAAACCTGGCAGGACGCCCTGCCCGGCCGCGAGAGCATCGCCGCGAAGAACATCATCCCCCAGACCAATCCCTGGTTCTTCGGCGATGGCAACCTGCCCAAACAGAAGGCCGGCCAGCAGCAGCGCCTGCTCGACACCGCCGCCTGGCTGCACGAAAAGCAGGACCGTTTCTACACGCGCTTCGTCAAAGCCATCCGCGATGCTGGTTACAAAGGCCCCATCTGCGGCTCGCCCTGGCAGGCCCCCTCGATGCTGCCGCACTACTACAACCTCCACAGCGACTACCTTGCCGGCTACATCGACCGTCACAATTACTTCGGCGGCAGCCTGAATGACAGCATGCTGAGCCATCCCGGCAGCGGCTACTTCTCCTCCGGCCTGCAACAAGTCCTCGACCGCCCCTTCGGCCTCTCGGAATGGATCCACGTATACCCCTCGCTATACAGCGCCGAGGGCCCGGCCATCCTCGCCGCCTACGGCATGGGCCTGCAAGGCTGGGATGCGTCCTACCAATTCCAATCCCAATCCGGCAAACGCAACTTCGGCGAAATCGTCGGCCGCTTCCCCTGGGGCGTCTGGGAGGCCGACGTCCCCACCCAGATCGGCCAGTACCCCGCCCTCTCGCGCATGATCCTCCGCGGCGACGTCAAAGAGTCACAACCCATCTCCATCCGCCGCGTCTGCCCCGCGGAAATGGCCGCCGGCAAATTCAACTTCTCCGACAAGGTCGAGCAACAGGGCGACATCAAGACGTTCGGCGGCAGCGTGCCGCCCGAGGCCCTGGCCGCCGGCCGGGTCGCCGTCGAATTCACCGACAAACCGGCCGAGTCCACGTTTGTAGACATGAACGAGTATCGCACCGGCACCGCCATCAACTCCGTCACCGGCGAGCTCTCCTGGGACACCGCCGGCGGCGGCTTCTTCACCGTCAACACCGCCGGCACCAAGGCCGTCGTCGGCTTCGCCACCGGCCGCAAGCTCGATCTCGGCAACGTCTCCATCGAACCGCAAAGCCCCTACGCTTCTATCTTCCTGACGGCCCTGGACAAAGGCGCAACCCTGGCCACCGCCAAATCCGCCCTGCTGACCGTCGTCGCCCGCAACGCCAACACCGGCTTCTCCGTCTTCACCGTCGACTCCAAGGTGCCCGAGAACGGCAGAGGCCCGATCATGCTCGAACCGGTCAAGGCGGCCATCACCATCTCCGCCCGCGAGATCGCCGCCGTGAACATCCTCGACCACAACGGCAAACACACCGCCAGGACGCTCCCCGTCCAGTCCGGTAAGTTCACAGTTGACGGCGCAACCGACAAGACGATGTACTACGAGGTGTTGTTCAAGTAGAGCCCCGCCCTACAACTTCCACCCCTCTCGATAGTTCGGCTTCACCAGCGCATTCGCCCCGGCCGAATTCGCAAACTCCATCTTCTCCGCATGCCACTCCAGCTTCGTCCCCTTTAGCTTCACCGCGATCAGCCCCGCCAAGGCGATCTCCGTCAGCGGCCCGCCGTAGGAGAAATCCGAACCGGCCGGTTTGCCGGAGCGGATCGCGTTGGCCCAGTCGCGCTCGTGGCCGCCGCCGGGGACGCGCGGGATCTTCTTCTCCGGCTGCTTGTACGCCTTCATCTTCGCCTCGGGAATGACCCGCACGCCGCCGGCCCCATGCGAGCCGTACATGATCGCGCCCTTGTCGCCGAAGACGATCGCGCCGGTGTCCACCGGCTTGCGGCCTTCTTCGAGCATCTCCGGCCGGGGAATCCGCTCCACGCCGGTGAACCACTTCATCTTCACCGGCCCGCGCGTGCCCTTGGCCAGGAATTCGTAGGTCACCACTTCGCCGCGCGGGAACACATCCCCCTGCGTCTTGGGATCCCAGTCCTTCACTTCCGCCTGCACCGTCGCCGGGGCGCCCAGGTCCAGCGCCCAGAACACCGGATCCACCACATGACACAGCCAATCCCCCAGCGTGCCATCGCCAAACGGCGACCAGCCGCGCCAGCTTTCGTGCAGATACACCGGGCTGTACGGCCGCTCTGCCGCCGGACCCAGCCACAAATCCCAATTCAAATTCTCCGGCACCGGCGGCCGCTTCTGAATCTCCGCCAGCCTGTCCATTCCCGTGTTGCTGATGCTGCATCCCGCATGAATCGTATGTACATTGCCGATCGCCCCATCCCAGATCCACTCGCAGAGCATCCGGATCGAGTCCGATGAATGCCCCTGGTTGCCCATCTGCGTGATGACCTTGTTCTCCCTGGCCGCCTTCATCATTTCGCGCACTTCCCAGATCGAATGCGCCAGCGGCTTCTCGCAATAGACATGCTTGCCGCGCTTCATCGCTCCCACCGCCAGCACCGCGTGCGTGTGGTCCGGCGTGGCCACGATCACCGCGTCGATTCCCCTGTCCATCTCATCGTACATCTTGCGGTAGTCAACAAATTGCTTCGCCCCCGGATACTTCTTCCGCCAGTCCAGCTCGCGCCTGGTGTCCACATCGCACAGCGCCACGATGTTCTCGCCGGCCAGCGCATCCACATCCTTGCGCCCCGGCCAGCCCAGCCCGATCAGCGCCAGATTGATCTTCTCACTCGGCGGAATCTCCCGCGCCCCCGCCACCACCCGCCGCGGCACGATCATGAACGAAGCCGCCGCACCTGCAACTCCCAAAACCGTACGCCGTGAAATCCCGGTCTTTCGCACGTCAACCTCCTGTTCGTTTGGCCAGTGAATCACCTGCCGCCGCGACATTACATATCATCCGGCCCGGTTCGCGTTACCAGCGGAATGGGCGCCAACGAGGTCTGGCGGCACGGCGCGGGTTGGGTGAAGGCCTGTCCCTGGTGGTGCCACACGCCTCAGCCGGCCGCATCGAGCCTCTCCGCCAACCGTCGCCGCACGGCCTCTTTGACGCGTTCCATGCCGGGAGCGCCGGTGCCGAGCACGCGCTGGATCGACGTGACCGGCCGGCCGAGGCCGCAGGGGTTGATGAGGTCGAAATAACGCAGGTCGGTCGCGACATTCAGCGCGATGCCGTGCATGGTGATGCCGCGGCGGACGCGCACGCCCAGGGCGCAGATTTTGGCCAGCCGGTCGCCGTCGCGGGTCCAGACGCCGACGGCGGATGGATCGAGCTGGGACGCGATGTCCAGGTCGGCGAGCGTGGCGACGACGATTTCCTGCATCCGCCTGACATAGCCGCCGACGGTGAGCTTGCGGTCGATGAGACGGATGATCGGGTAGACGACGAGCTGGCCGGGACCGTGAAAGGTGACGTCGCCGCCGCGGTCGCTGTGTACGACATCGACGCCGAGGCCGGCCAGATAATCCGCGCCGGCCAGGACGTTCTTCTCCAGTCCGGCGCGGCGGCCGAGGGTGATGACGGGGGTGTGTTCCACGAGGAACACGCGTTCCTCGGCGCCGGCGGCGACTTCTTCGACGGCCGCCTCCTGGAGCGCCCAGGCGGGGCGGTAGTCGGAGGTGCCGAGGTCGATGAAGCGCATGAGAGGATCACCGGTGAGCTTGCGAAACCATCTGGTCAGTTTGTCTTGGATCCAGCCTCAGAGAGCCCGTCATCTGGTCCGAAAACGCCATCACACGATCATGGCGGCCAGCCCGCTGTAGTCGAACGGCCCGATGACAAGGTGCCGTACGGGCCGGCCTGATGCAGCAAGTTCGCGGAGATACCGGTTCACGCCGTAGCCATCACGGCGCCACGCGGCATCGTGCCAGACGACAATCCCTCCCGGCGTCATGACCTGCAGAGCTTTCTCGGTATCGTTCTTCACACACTCGTAGCTGTGTCCGGCATCGATGAAACACAGGTCCACAGGAGCCGGCGTGCTGGGAACCCACCGGCGGCTGTCAATTTCAATGAGCTGTACTCGCGCATCGCGCGGGAGGAACGGTCGTTCGTTCGGCCCTTGCAGGCCGACGTCGGTTGACCCTCCTACGGAGATGCCCGGCGGCAGGTCGATCGTCAGGATTTTCGCCTCGGGTCCGGCATTGGCGAAGAGATGCCAGGTCGAGAACCCGCGGTGTGCGCCAAACTCGAGCAGGCATGACGGTTGCCGCGAGGCGACAATGGCACTCAAGGCCGCCATTTCCGCCACCGAACCCATTCCGGGACCAACGACCCCCGCATGCAGTTTGATGTGTGGCGCAGCCGATCGCCTGTTGTCCCGGACAATCGCAAGGAATTCGTCAAGGGAAAGACGTGGCAGTCCGCTGCGGTTCTCAGCGCTGATGAGATCGCAAAGGTGAACCGCGAGATTCGCGCCTGTGCGAGTCCCGATCAAGCGAGCTAATGAACCAAGAACTCGAACGCGATCTATCAGGGTATCGATTCTCATCGCAGTCGCTTTTCCTGCCTCAATGGACCTCTTCGCCACGGACGAAATGCAGGCGGGCTACGTCAACACGAATGCCACCTGAAGTCTGTCACTACTACCGAATAGTCTCCTTCCGGTTGAGTGTAGCTGCATGGTTCTGTTGGTGTCAAGAAAACGTCAGGTTACGGGAAGTTGAATTACAGATCGCGGAGTGCCGGTTCACGCCAGACCCTCAACGTGCGTTCCCATCGACCGGGCCGGCCGCGCTCGCCGTACTGCGTGCAGTTCCGGCCGGCAAGGATATAATGCCGGCGATCCAAGGTGGTGCAGGAGGTCGTCGATGTATGAAGTATTCCGTTCATCTGACTCGGTTGTTCCTTGTCGGCATCCTGATGGTGCTCGTTGGTGCCGTTCCTGCGGTTGACTCGCAGCTTGATGCGAAACGCAAGGCCGGCGCGCAGTCGCTGCGGGCCGGGAACGCACAGGAGGCGCTGGTGTTTCTGAGCGAAGTCGCCGCCAGTCCGGAGGCGACGTATCAGGACCAGCTCGCGCTGGGGCGGGTGTTGGACAAACTGGGGCGGGGCGCCGAGGGCGCGCGTCCATATCGCCGGGTTCTGGAAATGACCTCGGAAACGGCGAAAGACGCAGACGAGCGGAGTGCTCGCACCGAAGCGGAGCGACGACTGAAGACACTCGATCCGATGTGGGATCGCGTTCGTCAGGCAAGCGATCGATTCCTCAAGGAACTCGAGGCACTGGACCGGGATGCCGAACGGGCCCATAACGATCTCGCGCAGGAACAGATCTTTCGATTGCGGCTGGCGCTGGTCAAGGCCGATCCCAACGCAAATGTGACGGCTTTCACGGTGTTGCCAAATCCCGCGAATTGGCAGGAGACCGGCTTCAAGGTTGTTGCCGGACAGGTCTATCGCTGTCGCGCCCGCGGGGTCTGGCGCATGGGTAAGACGTCCGCTGACGACTGCAATGCCAACGGCCTTGCCGACAGGCGCAACTCGTTTGGTCCGATCGGAATGTTGCAGGCCGCAGTCGAGCAGAAACCGCCATTTATCAACCTCGGTGTGGACGTCGAGTTCAAGGCCCCGTCGACGGGCATTCTCGGACTCGGACGGAACCAGGAGGCTGCCGCGGGTGTCAGCAACTCCGGTTGCCTCTGGGTTCTCATTGAAAAGAAATAAACAGCCGATAAGTGAACTGCCCAAGAAGCAGCGGTGGAAACGAAATGAAGAGAGTTTCGCTAATATTTGGAACCCGTCCCGAAGCCATCAAGCTCTGCCCGCTGGTCCGGGAAATGAAAGCGCATTCCCGCATACATCCTCATGTCTGCATCACCGGCCAACACCGGCAGATGCTAGACCAGGTACTCGAGGTCTTCGCTGTTGCCGCCGACGTCGACCTTTGTCTCATGCAGCCGAACCAGACGCTCGCTTCGCTGACGGCGCGGGCGCTCACCGCCGTGGACGGTTACCTGGCCGGGTACAAGCCCGACATGGTGATCGTGCAGGGGGATACAACCACCGCCTTCGTTGCCGCCCTGGCGGCGTTCTACCGCCGGATACCGGTCGGCCATGTGGAGGCGGGGTTGCGAACCTGGAACCGTTTTTCCCCGTTTCCCGAGGAGAGTAACCGCGTCTTCACCAGCCGGATCAGCGATCTTCACTTTGCTCCCACCGCCTGGGCTCGCGAGAACCTGCTCAAGGAAGGGATCCCCGACGCATCGATCCTCGTGACCGGCAACACGGTCATCGACGCACTGCAAATTGCCGTCGAACGGGTGCGCACCCTGTGCCCGCCCATTCCCGGACTGCGCTGGCTGGATGGGTTGCGGGAAGCCCCGGGCGACATCGTGCTGATCACCGGCCACCGCCGCGAGAACTTCGGTGACGGATTTGACAACATCTGTCAGGCCATCGCCGAACTCGCGATCCAATTCCCCTCGATGCACTTCGTCTATCCGGTCCATTTGAATCCCAACGTCCGCGACCCGGTCTTCCGGAAACTGAGTGGTTCCGGGAACATTCACCTGATTGAACCGCTGTCCTATCTCCCCTTTGTCCGCGCCATGAGCCTGTCGAAGATCATCCTGACGGACTCCGGTGGCGTCCAGGAAGAAGCCCCGAGCCTTGGCAAACCGGTCCTGGTGATGCGGGATACGACCGAGCGTCCTGAAGCCGTCACTGCCGGAACCGTCCGGCTGGTCGGCGCTTCACGCGAACGGATCGTTCAGGGGGTTGCTGAACTGCTGACGAATCCCGAAGTATTCCGGCGGATGAGCCGGG
>JBEKVL010000294.1:0-7607 GCA_049514055.1 Tepidisphaeraceae bacterium
GCCCTATGTCCTGGCCGTAGGCGGAACGAATCTGGGCATCAAGGACGACGGTAGTTACCGCGGCGAAAGTGGCTGGAAATATAGCGGCGGTGGCGTCAGCCAGTATGAACCACAGCCGTCCTACCAATACGGGTTTGTCAACGCCTGCAGCACCACAATGCGCACGATCCCGGACGTTTCCTGGCTGGCCGGCAGCAACGGCGTATACATCTACGACGCCTTCGCCGCCCAAGGCGGAAATCCTCTGCTCGGGAGCCAGTGCGGCACCAGCTTGTCCACCCCCATGTGGGCGGGGTTGATCGCCATCATCAATCAAGGCCGTGTACTCAACGGCCTGCCCGTGCTCAGCGGCATGCAGACGATGGGGAAGCTCTACGCGCTGCCGTCGGCCGATTTCCACGACATTACCAGCGGCAACAACGGCTCCGCCGCCGGCCCCGGCTACGATCTGGTGACCGGGCTGGGATCGCCCAATGTCCCATCGCTGGTCCGGGACATGACCAGGAACGTCGCGTTCGTCGATACGAACTCCCCAGGCATTGCCGAGGACGGCAACTCCTGGTTCACTGCCTATCACACCCTGACGCGGGCGCTGAGGTACGCAGCGGGGCCAGAGACCATATACGTCGCTCAGGGTACCTACGTCCCGGGGCCAACGTTGGGCGATACGTTCCAACTCAAGAACGGCGTTTCCATTTACGGGGGCTATGCCGGGGCCAGCGATTCCAACGCGGCCCGCAACCCCAGCCTCTACCAGACGATTCTCTCCGGGGCCCTGGACAACGAACAGCACAGCTTGCATGTGGTAACGGGCAGCGGGACGGATTCCACGGCCGTGCTCAGCGGATTCACCGTCACCGGCGGGTCCGGCAATATTCACGGTGGCGGGCTATACGACATCGGCGGCAATCCGACAATTGCCAACTGCACGTTTTCCGGGAACTCGGCCGGCGTGGGCGGAGGCGTGTACGACCAGGATTCATCGCCGAAGTTCAACAACTGCGGTTTCTCCCAGAACAATGCCGCGTCGGGCGGCGGGGTGTACAACAACGGCGGCAGTCCGATGTTCACGAACTGCACGTTCTCCGGCAACACGGCGGTTCAGAACGCGGGCGTGTTGGACCAGAATTCATCGCCGACCTTCAACAAATGCACCTTCTCCCAGAACAGCGCCACGCAGCAGGGCGGCGGCATATCGGACAATAATTCGTCGCCGATGCTGACGGGCTGCATCTTCAGCACAAACACCGCCACCGATGCTGGCGGCGGAATGTACGAAGCTGGTTCGTCGCCCAATCTGTCGAACTGCAATTTCAGCGGCAATAGCACCACCAATGGCGGCGGTTTGTGGGCTAATGGCGGCTCGCCGTCCTTGACGAGTTGCACCTTTATCAACAACTCGGCGACCACCACGGCCAACAACGTGGCTCCATACGGCGGGGGGATATACAACGACGATTCCTCCCTGACGCTCACCGATTGCAGCTTTTCCAGCAACACCGCCAATGTCGGCGGCGGGATGGTGAATACCGCCAGCGGCGCCGCCATGCTCACCTATTGCACGTTCACCCGCAATTCAGGCTCTGAACTTGGCGGCGCGGTGGACAACGAGAACTCCGGCAACGCCTATTTCATCGACTGCACGTTCTCCGGCAATTCCAGTTCATTCGGCGGTGGGATGCGCAACCTCTCTTGCACCCCGGGCCTGTTTAACTGCCTCTTCCTGAACAACACGGCCTCGATGAGCGGCGGTGGCATGGACAACGCCGCGGCCAACTCCGTTCTGGTCAACTGCACCTTCTCCGGGAATTCAGCTTCCGAGGGCGGCGCGATGTCCAACGGCAGTTCCACTCCGACCGCGATCAACTGCATCCTCTGGAACGATTCCGCCAGCAACATCTTCCCCGAGATCGACAGCACGACGGCGGCCGTCAGCTACAGCGACGTGCAAGGTGGCTACACGGGAACCGGCAACATCAACGCCGATCCGCAGTTCTTCAGCAGCACCGACCACGAGCTTTCGCACAGTTCCCCGTGCGTCAACGTGGGCAACACGATGGCCACCCTTTGGATGGAGCTGGACGGCGGCAGCACCGACCGGGCCGGCGCTCCCCGTATCGTCGGCGGCACTGTGGACATGGGTGCGTACGAAACGCAGTGGATCTACGTGGATCAATCGAATCAGACTGGTACCCGTGATGGCACCAGTTGGGCAACCGCTTACAGCAATCTCCAGAGCGCCCTCGGCGACGCCACGGCCATCGAGAACAATGCTCAGAGCTATGTAGGTCACCCCGTTCAGATCCAAATCGATGTCGCCCAGGGCATTTACTCGCCCGGATCGAGCGCGACGGCGACGTTCCAACTCATCGATAGCGTGACGATTCAAGGCGGATATGCCGGTGCGGTCAATCCCAATGCCGCGCGCAACATCGTCCAGTATGCCACCGTCTTGGACGGTTCCAATACGAACTACCATGTGGTAACCGGCAGCGGGACCGATTCCACGGCGGTTCTGGACGGATTCACCATCGCCGAGGGAGCGGCCAACGAACCCGGATTGAATTCTGACGGTTGCTTTGGCGGCGGGATGGTGATTAATAACGGCAGTCCGACCATCCGGAACTGCTATTTCAACGGTAGCAGTGCCGGCAACAACAGCACCGGCGGGGGCGGCGCGGTCTATCACTGGCGCGGCGCACCGAACTTCATCGACTGCGTATTTCGCGCCAACTCCATCGGAAATACCCTTGGCGGGGCGATCTACAACCAAGGCGCCACTCCGTCATTCATCAATTGCACGTTCAGCGGGAATTCGGCCGCCTACGGCAGCGCGATCTGCGATGATGGGTCGAATCCAACGTTGACCAACTGCATCCTCTGGGACGAGAGCGGGGGAGAGATCTATGACATAGACGCCAGCAGCGCCACGGTGCAATACAGCGATGTCCAAGGCGGCTATTCTGGCAGCAACAACATCAACGCCAACCCCCTGTTCGCCAGCAACACGAACCTCCAGCTTCTGCTTGGCTCGCCCTGCATCAACCGAGGCCTTGATTCGGCCATGGCTGGCGTCGCCACCGACCTGGCCGGTAACCCGCGCATCGTTGGCGGCACCGTTGACATGGGCGCCTACGAGTACCAAGGCCCGTTCGTCCTTTACGTCGACCAGAGCGCCACCGGCGGCGCCAAGACCGGCAGAAGCTGGGCCAATGCGTTCACGACGCTGGGTCCGGCGTTGGCCGCAGCGACGGCCGGGTTCACTATCGACGTCGCCAAGGGCGACTACACGCCGGGATCTACGGCCTCCAGCACGTTCCAGCTCATCAGTGGCGTGACGATCCAGGGCGGCTATGGCACCGGCGGCACCAGCGGTCCCAACCCGACGCTGTATCCGACTTTTCTCGACGGAGGCGGCGTCGCCAACAGCGTGGTGACCGGCAGCGGCACGGATCGGACCGCGGTGCTGAACGGCTTCACGATCGAGAACGGTCACAGCAGCGGCAGCGGCGCTGGAATGTTCAACAACGGCGGCAGCCCGACGATCATCGACTGCACGTTCAGCAACAACGCGGCGGCCATTTTCGGCGGGGCCATGGCGAACGAGGGCTCTTCCGACCCGTTGCTAATCAATTGCATCTTGCGCGGCAATTCAGCCATCGACGTCGGCGCGCTATTCAATCAGAACTCCCTGCCTGGCCTGGTCAATTGTGCGATCTACGACAATACCGCCACGGGCAGCGGCGGCGCCATATACAACAACGCTTCCAACACCGACCTGGTCAACTGCACCTTCACCCGGAACTCGGCGCAACACGGCGGCGCCCTATCGGATGCCGACAGCACTCCGGACCTGAACAACTGCATTCTCTGGAACGACTCGGCCAGCGTCTCCGACGCCGAGATCAACAACGCCCGTGGCACGCCGACGGTCAACTACAGCGACGTGAGCCAGAGCGGCTACAGCGGGAACAACAACATCGACGCCAATCCGAAGTTCGGCAGCACAACGAACATGCAGCTTCAGGTGTCTTCGCCCTGCGTCAACGCCGGTTCCCATTCGGTCGCCAACTTTGTCATGGCCTTCACCGGCGTCAACACGGATCTGGCCGGCGATCCGCGGATCGTCGGCGGCACCGTTGACATGGGCGCCTACGAGTGCCAGGGACCGACCATTCTCTTTTACGCCCCCGGCCCAACCAACACGACGGTGAACGCTGCGCTTCCGGCCATCGTCGTGCTCATCGAAACCAATGGCCAGATCGCCAGAAACGACAATGCCACGGTGACGCTGTCCCTCAGTGCCGGCCCCAACGGCGCCGTCCTCGGCGGCACCACGAGCGTCCAGGCGGTCCAGGGCCAGGCCACCTTCACCGGCCTCTCCCTCAACCTGCCCGGAGACTACCATGTGTGCGACGGACACGACCGATGTCTGCGCTCCCGTCTACTCGGGCCACTTCAGCGTCACCGCCCCGCCAGCGCCGGCCCAGCCGATCCATCTGGCCTTCGCCCATGCCCCGCCCAGCACACTCACCACCGGGCAGTACATCACCAATCCACCGGTCGTGGTGGACATCGAACAGAACGGCCAGATCATCGACGATAACTCATTGGTGGGACTGTATATCAACGGCATCGGCCCGTATTACACGACGGCGGCCATCGCGGGGGTGGCCACATTCAGCAGCGTGGCCTTTGCCCAGCCCGGGACCTACACGATTACCGCCGAGGACGGCAGCGACACCCTCGTCACGTCCGGCCAGATTGTGGTTACCCAGCCGGCCGCCCCCGTCAATCTCGTGTTCAGCGCCGCGCCGGCCAATATCACCGCGGGGAGCGTCATCAGCCCGGCCATCACCGTGACGGAACAGCGGAATGGAGCAACCCTGACCAGCGACAGCACCTCCTCCGTGACGCTGACCCTCACCAGCGTCCCTTCCGGGGGCACGCTGAGCGGGATCTTGATTGAGCCGGTGATCAACGGCGTGGCCACGTTCAGCGGCCTGACTCCCACTGCGGCCGGGGCCTATACGATCAAGGCCAACGACGGCAACGACACGACCAGTTCCCTGGCATTCAGCGCCGCGGCCGCAGCCATCCCCGACCTGGTCTTCATTCAGCAGCCGAGCAGCTTCACGCTCGGTCCCAACGTGCCCGTTCCGACATTCAAAGTGGCCGTCGAAGTCAATGGAGTCATCCAACAGAACAACACCGACGCCATCAATGTGGACGTCTATATCCCCTACGGGTATGCCTATACTCCCCGCACCGTCAACGCGGTCACCGGGGTGGCGACGATCAGCAATTTCTACGTCAGCAAGGCCTGGCCCACCACGCTCGAAGCCACCGACAGCACCAATCCGAGCGCCATTCCCGCCTTCTCCCAGCAATTCAACGTCTCGCCCGGTTCGGCCGCGCATTTTGGGGCGACAGGCTCCGGCGTCGCGGGATCCAGCCCCACTGTCACCGTCCAGACCTATGACGGAACCTACAACCCGACACCCAACTACTCGGGCCAGGTGACTCTTGCAATCACCGATCCCACCGGCAACCCGATCGACACCGTCACGGGCAGCGCCCAAGGCGGCACCGCCACCTTCAACAACCTCCCCGTCCTCGACCAGGCCGGCCTGTATTCGCTTGCCGCATCCGACACGAGTTCAGGCATCGCGGGCGGCGGCCGCCTCACCATCACCCCCGTGGCGCCATCCCAGTTGGCTTTCCTCCAGCAGCCGAGCAACGCCATCGCTGGTTATCCCATCACCCCAGCCATCACGGTGAAGGTGGAAGACCAGTTCGGAAACATGGTCACTGCGGACTCCTCCAATGTGACCCTTGGCATTGCCAGCCCCGCGGGCAGCGTATTGGATGGAATAGTCACCGTCCCTGCCCAGAACGGCCTGGCTACTTTCAACGACGTCTTCATCGGCAGCCCCGGCACGGCCTATCAGCTGGTCGCCTCCGACGTCGGCGACACTTCTGCCACCTCCAATAGTTTCGACGTCAACGCCCCGGGCACCATCTACGTTGACCAGAATGCCACCGGCAGCAACAACGGCCAGTCCTGGGCCAACGCCTTTACCAATCTGCAATCCGCCCTCGCCGCCGCGGTCGTCGGCGACACGATTGAGGTCGCCCAGGGGGACTACTCGCCCGGAAGCAATGCGACCGACACGTTCCAATTGCTCGATGACATCACGCTCCAGGGCGGCTACCAAGGCGGCGGAATCAGCGGACCGAACCCAACGGCCTATCCCACTCTCCTAGACAGCATGGGAACCAACTACCACGTCGTCACCGGCACCGGAACCGACTCCACCGCGGTCCTCAACGGTTTTACTATCACCGGTGGCAACGCCAGCGGCGCCGGCGATGCTGACAGTTATTATGGCGGTGGGCTGATCGTCGACGGCGGTTCGCCGACCATCGCCGATTGCGCCTTCCAGAGCGACACCGCCGCTTATGGTGGCGCTGCGTATATCGCCAACCAGAGTTCCGCTTCCGTCTGGCTGACTGATTGCATTTTCACCAATAATACCGGCACATTCGCCGGTGGCGCGATCTACGTCGACAGCGCCGGCCCGATCCTGCTTGATGACCAGTTCCTGAACAACTCGGCGCCGATGGCCGGGGCCGTCGACGATGTGAGCAGCAATCCCACCCTGATCAACTGTCTTCTTGCCCACAACTCGGCCACCTCCGAAGCCGGCGCCATGTACAACGTCGACTCATCGCCGACCGTGACCAACTGCACCTATACTCTCAATGCCGCCGGCCAATATGGCGGGGCGATGGAAAACGTCAGCCAATCGCTGCCGATCCTGACCAACTCCATCTTGTGGAGCGACTCCAGCGGCGGCGGTGGAAGAGAAATCGCCAACGACCCCTACGGCACCAGCGGCAGCATACCCATCATCAATAACTGCGATGTCGACCTCACAACCGGCTACATCGGCGGATTCACTGGCGGCGCCGGCAACATCAACTCCGATCCCCTGTTCGGGAATTCCGCCGGCGGCAATTATCAGCTCCAGGCGTCCTCTCCATGCATCAACGCCGGTGCCAACAGCGCGCCGGGACTGGTGGCCATCGGCACCGACCCCGCCGGCAATCCCCGCATCGTCGGCGGCGTGGTGGAGATGGGCGCCTACGAGTGGATGACTCCGCCTCTCCAGCCGCTGGTAATCTCCGACAACCCCGGCGTATCCGACTGGATTTACGTCAAGAACGACAACGGCACTCTGAAGTGGTGGATCGCCCCGGCGGCCGGCCCCATGCCCAACCCGGCCACGGACACGCCGACGGGCAGCGAGGCGCAAATTCAGATCAGCACTCTGACGATTCTGGGCCTGGATGGCGTGGATACGATCGTCCTCGACGTGTCCGGCGGAATTCTGAGCGATCCCAGCTCGGGCGGCGTGAGCGTCGACGGCGGCAGCGGGGGCCAGAGCCGCCTGCTGCTGGAGGGCCTGAGCAGCACGGTAGACTTGACGGCTTTGCCGATCGTCATCGGGCCGGAGAAGATCGGCTCCCTGTTGAGCATTGGGGCGATCGGCTTCGCCGATGGTGCGGTGGACATTGGCGGCGTGCCCACCGGCCTGGGCCTG
>JBEKVL010000295.1:0-7594 GCA_049514055.1 Tepidisphaeraceae bacterium
GATGTGCCCGCTCCAGACGCTGCCGATGAGCCGCGGCCGGAATCGCTGGAGCAGGCGCATCATCCCCAGTGCTTCCAGGCGCATTTCCTTGAGGCGCTCGGTGCGTTTCTCGCCTTCATAAAGATTCGCCAGCCCCTGGATCTGGTCACGGATTTGGGCGTTGGAGGGAAGGTCGCCAGGCCGGAAGCGATATTCCACCCCCAGTTGCCTCGCCGCCTTGCGTTTGGCGGTGAAGTATTCCGTCTCCTGGCGTTCGTACATCAGGCGTGCCGCAAGCAGTGCAATCTGCATCCGAACTCGTTCATCAGCCATATCCTTGTCTCGCCGCGGTTACCAGGCCCTGTGGATAGCGGCGTCGGGCCATGGGAACATTGTAGCACATTGCGCGGAGAAGCATAAGGGGTTTCGTGACCGATGTGATTTATCGGGAGATTCTCAGCGTAGCGTCCTGATTCCATGTCACCTGTTCGATGCTTCAGTTGGGCTCAATTGAAAAGCCTGCGTCTTCCAACAACTGCACGCATGATGCGAATGCGGCAATCTCTGGCGTGCTGAGTTCCTGCGCTTCAAGCCAAAGGGACAACTCCCATTTGCGATTGTAGGAGGCAAGCTCGGCGCTCAGTTTCTGGAGCGCAAGGGACTGGGTCTTGGTCATCTGTCAACATACTCCGCCTGGTCATCTTCGCTCATTCCACCGTAACGCTGAATGTCTGCGGCCAAATGGCGAATGCTCTCAGGCAACTGATCGGGTCGAAATGGTGGAACGGTGGGGCGGTACTCGACCGCGCGAGATGCGAATGGCTTTATGCCAAACTCGGCGAGGATGTAGAAATAGCCGAATATGTTAAAGACCGCCGTGGCTTCTGGATCACGAAACAGACTCTGCCCCTCACTCACTTCTTGTATCCAATTGGATAGTCCCACCGCATCGTCATTCTGCTGCAATCGTTTCCAATCGAACATCGCGAGCTCCCATCACAACGATTGATGCTTGTCTTGATCGGGCTGAAAGCGGCATGGGCGTTACGCCGTCGCCGCTTCCTTGCCCCACTCCGCAAACCGCCTCAGTTGTTCCGCCGTCACCGAGCGCGGCGTGTCGTTGATCGAGTCGTCAATGATCTGGTTGTCGATGCACCCCTCGGTGCCCGTGGCCACGCTGCGCAGAAAGGGAATCGTCGCCGACTTGTCGCAGATGTATTTGATATCGGCCCCGCTGTAGCCATCGAGTTTCTGAGCCAGCACATCGAAATCCACGCCGGGGTCCACGGGTCGCTTGCCGAGATAAATCTCCAGCATCTTACGCCGGGCGGCCAGGTCGGGCAGGGGGATGTAGACCTTCTCATCAAATCGTCCGGGCCGCATGACGGCCGGGTCGAGCTGCCACGGCACGTTGGTGGCGCCCATGAACAGCACCGCCTGATCGCCCTTCTTGTCGAAGCCTTCCATGCCTTGCAGGATCTGCGGCACCACGCGCTGCATCACGCTGGAGCCTTCATCCTGTCTTGCCGGCACCAGGGCCTCGATCTCGTCGATGAAGATGATCGAGCGCTTCTCCTGCTTGGCCGCGTCGAAGAGCTTCTTGATGTTCTGCTCGGCCTCGCCGACCCATTTGCTCAGCAGTTCGGCCGGCGACACCGTGAAGAACGTCGCGTCGATTTCCCCGGCCGTCGCCTTGGCGAGCATCGTCTTGCCGGTGCCCGGAGGCCCCCACATCAGCACGCCGCCGCCCAGCCGTACGCCGAATTTCTTGGCCAGTTCCGGGTGTTCAAACGGATACACCATCTTCAGGCGGATTTCCTCCTTGACTCGATCGAGCCCCGCAACATCGCCGAAACGCAACGTAGGCTTCTCCTTGACGATCCACTGCGAGGCCGTCTTGTCGGCCTCGCCCTCGGCCGCCGTCTCATTCCCCGGCCCCATGCGCGACCGCGACACGCCCGGTTGCTTGCGATGTTCGCTCTGGGCCTTCTCGCAATCCTTGGCCAGATCCAGCAGCCGGGCGGCCATCTGCCGCCGGCCTTCCTGCAATTCCTCACCCGCCGACTGCCGCGCCAGCACGGTCATCGCCCGCGCCGCCTCCAGCAGATAGATGCGCGCCGAATCCCACTGCCCGGCCCGCCGCGCATCCAGACCCTTCTGACGATACCGCTCGAATGTGTCCCACGATACTTCGGCCATGTGTCACCTGTTTGTTGTTGGCCGCATTCTACGCGATGCGGGCTGGCGGGCCATCCATGTTGAGCGGGAGTATAAACTTTCCTCGCTGCGATAACGATGGAACAACCCGTCCCGACCGTGGTACATGGTACTAACAACGGAGTGTCCGCATGAGATTCCCCGCAATCTGTTGCCTGGCTTTCATCGCCGCCGGTGTGGCGGCCGCGGCTGCCGACTGCCCGCAGTTCGGCCAGCGTTTCACCCGCAACATGGCCAGCCCCGAGACGAACCTGCCCGATTCGTTTGACCTGGCCACCGGGAAGAACGTCGCCTGGGTGGCGACACTCGGCACGCAAAGCTGGTCCACGCCCACCATCGGTTCCGGCCGCGCGCTGGTGACGACCAACAACGCCAACCCGCGCGACCCCAGGCACCAGGGTGATCGCGGCGTGCTCATGTGCTTCGACGAGAAGACCGGCCAGTTCCAGTGGCAACTCGTCGTGCCCAAGCTCGAAGAGGACGACTTCTTCGACTGGCCCAATGTCGGCATGTGTTCGCCGGCCACCATCGAGGGACAACTGGCCTACCTTGTCACCAACCGTGGCGAGGTCGTCTGCCTCAACCTCGATGGCCTCGCCAAAGGCAACACCGGCCCGTTCAAGGATGAAGGCCGCCACATGACCCGTCCAGTCGAGCCGGCCATGGAGCCCGGCCCGCTGGATGCCGACATCGTCTGGCTCTACGACATCCGCAACGAACTCAAGCTCCACCAGCACGACTCGGCCCATGGTTCGCCCCTGATCGACGGCAACTTCCTCTATGTCAATACTTCCAACGGCGTTGACCGCACGCACAAGGCACTGCCCACACCCGATGCGCCAGGGCTGATCGTGCTCGACAAGCGCACCGGCAAGCTCATCGCCAGAGAGGATGAAGCCATCGGCCGCGACGTCATCCACTGCACCTGGTCCAGCCCGTCGCTGGGCGAGGTCAATGGCCGGCGGCTGGTCTTCTTCATCGGCGGCAACGGCGTCTGCTACGCCTTCGACGCCTTCAAAGATGCCCCGCCGGCCGGCGAAGTGAAACTCATGAAGGCCGTCTGGAAGTTCGACTGCGACCCGACAGCGCCCAAGGAGAACATCCACGCCTACACGGGCAATCGCAAGGTCAGCGCGAGCAACTCCTATGGCATGCCCGTGTTCGTCGCTGGCCGGGTGTTTCTCGTGGCCGGCGGCGATGTCTTCTGGGGCAAGCGGCAGAGTTGGATGAAGTGCCTTGACCCTGCCGGGACCGGCGACATCACCCGGAGCGGCCTCGTCTGGCAGTACGAGATTCCCACGCACAGCCTCTGCACGCCCGCGGTGGCCGACGGTCTGGCGTACATGACCGACTGCGCGAAGATGGTTCATTGCATCGACGCCGCCACCGGCAAGGTCGTCTGGACGCACAAGACCGGCGGCGAAATCTGGGCCTGCCCGCTCGTGGCCGACGGCAAGGTCTACGTCGGCACCCGCAAGGGCGATTTCTGGATCCTGGCGGCCGGCCGCGAGAAGAAGATTCTGAGCCAGATCGACATGGGCGAGCCGATGAACGGCAGCCCTGCCGCGGCCAACGGGACACTGTATATCACCACCATGAGCCGGCTCATCGCCTTGCGGCGGTAGGGGGCTGAGGTTGTTGGTCGTCAGTTTCGGCCTGCTATTCACTGGCAACTAAGAATCACGCGCCTTTTCCCTTTGCCTTTTCCAAATCCTCCGGTAACAATTAACATAGGATTGCACTGCATGGAGAACGACGTTTCATGGCAGACGCTCCGCCGGATCCTGCAGCAATGGGCAGGGTCATCGGCGGAGCTCGAAGAAGTGAGATCCCTGGGGGGTGGATCCATATACAATACCCTCGTCCTTACCGCCCGCGACGGGCTGACGGCCGTGCTCAAGATCTCCTCTCACCGCGTCAACCGCGAAGTCGAACGCGAGGCCCACCAGCTCAAGACCCTCGGCAAACTCGGCCTGCCCGTGCCCAAAGTGTACAACCATCATCTGGCCACCCTCGACTGCCCCCATTCCTGGCTGCTGATGGAGTACATCGACGCCATGGACCTGCACGAGGTCCGCGATGCGATCACGCCGCACGAGTATCAGGTCGTGCAGGAGGAACTCGCAGACTTCTGCGTGTTGTTGCATAACACGACCGCGCCGTGCTACCACCGTGACTGCGACGCCGATTCGCCCCGCTTCCGGAGCTGGCCTCGATTCTTTCACTATATCTACGACAGCATCTGGCGCGATGTCCGGGAGGCCAAGATCCTCCCGCCCAAAGCCAAACGCCAGATGGCCCAGTTGCACGAACGGCTGGACGAGCTGATCGCGCACAAGGACCGCCCTCGTCTGATCCACGGCGATTTCTGGTCGGCCAACATCCTGGTACGCCAGCACAACCACGGCCACTGGCACGTCGCCGCTTTGCTAGACCCCAACCTCAAGTTCGCGCACGCCGAATCCGAACTGGCGTATCTCGAGCTGTTCGATACCATCACCCCGGAGTTCCTCAAGCGTTATCACAAACACCACGACCTCGACGATGATTACCTCCGTTATCGCAAGAACTTATATCACACCTACGACCTCCTGGACCACGTTCATCTTTTCGGAAATGAGTACGTCAAGCCCTTTGCCGCCACGCTGGACAAGCTCCATAATCTGCTTTAATGCCGGTCGTGGTCCGGATTTAGGCGTAACCTTTGGTCTTCTTGAGCGTCTTTATTGGTAGCTGTGGAGGTTTGCATTGGAGATGGGTCCGAATAACGAGCGCAGCCCGCAAGAGCTGTTGCTGGAATTCACCACGACCGGCCGACAGGAGCCGTTCGCGGAGATTGTGCGCCGTTATGCCGGAATGGTCTTCCACGTCTGCCATCAGGTCGTCAAGAACACTCACGACGCCGAAGATGTCACCCAGGCCGTATTCCTCACCCTTGCCACTCAGTCCAGGAATACGCAAATCAAGTACATCGGCCCCTGGCTTCAGCAGGTGGCCTACCGTCTGGCCTTGGACGTTCGTAAGTCTCAGAAGCGTCGTGAGATACGGGAGATAAAGCATTTCGAGATCTCCCGCAGCAACGGCAACGGGAACGGTCAGGGCCACGCGCCGCCTGCGTCGGAGGCGCTGGATCAGTCGGAAATGAAGTCGCTGGTCGCGGACGAACTCAACAAACTCCCCACCAAATACCGCCTGCCGCTGATTCTCCATTACTTCGGCGGCATGAGCCGCGACGAAATGGCCCGCGAACTACGCTGCAAGCCCAGTACCCTCGGCGTGCGCCTCTTCCGCGGGCGGGAAATGCTCTCCGAGCGACTCGCCGAACGGGGCATCGTCGTCGGGGTGGGGGTCGTGGGCGTGCTGCTCGGCTCGGTGGTCCGGGAGACCATCAGCCAGAACCTCTACGCGAGTGTCTGCCACTACGCCACGTCCATGGCGGCCGGGCACAGTGTCAGCGCGTCGCTGGTGCCGTCGCACATTCTCGTCCTGGCGCAAACCGCGTCGCGTGCGCTCCTGCTGGCCCGCATCAAGACGGCCGCCGCCGCCACGATCATCGGGGCCACCGCTCTGGTTGCCGGCGCGGAAGTCGTCGCCCGGGTCGACGTGTCCGGTTTCCTGCCGAAGTTCCTGCAGGTGGACCTGAAGAACCTGTTGCAGTTCAAATTGTCGATGCCGCGCATGCAGGTCCAGCCGCCTCAACTGAGCCGGGCCAATCCAATCCACCTCGACGCGGCGGCGATCAATCCCAAGCCTCTGATCGGTGCCGAGCAGATCATTGCCAACTTCGCCATCGAGCCCGTCGGAACGCTCGACGCCTGGGCCCCGCCCTCGCGCTACTCTGCCGGCTCATTCACGATCTCCGGGCCGCTCAATATTCAGCAGATGCTCACCGGGTCGTCGTCGGTCGCGGCTCCGCCGGCCCATCCGCTGCTCGATATTCTGCCCGCCGCGCCGGCCGCATCGTCCAAGGACTACACCCCGTCGATCCACGCCTCGGCCACCGGTTCCCCGGGCACCGCCTCTCACACCGCCGAAGCAGCCACGCCCTCAACCCCATCCTTCAGTAGCGGCCTGATCCACATATCAGACAATCCGAACACCAACGCCTACAGCGTATCGGGCGGCGGACAGCGATCTCTGAAAGACCTCGCCCTCAAACCTTCCCCGGCGAACGGGCGTTCGCCTGATAAGGTCGGGTCCGACGCGGTCGCGTCCGCCCGCCCCGCTCCACTCGAACTTGCCGCCAGCGCCCCGGCCGACCAGACTTACGTCGCCCAGGTTGACACCGATGTCATTCCCCTGGCACTGCTCCAGCGCCAGCTTCACTCGGCCCAGACCAGCGAGCAAACCGACACGCCCAAATCCTACACACTCACCCGCGCCGCCGCTCAGCCCACGAGCACTTACACCAACCCCTATCCCGTCTCCCAGCGGCGGCCATGGAACAACACCGACACCGCTCTTGCGGGCTGGGGCAATGTCGATGTCACCGGCACCTTCGACAACAGCGGACAGGTCATCGCCGACGGCCGCGGCAAACTCCACACGCTTTCGCTGGACGGCGCGGCCCTTATCACCAACTCGATAGACAATCCCCCCGACGGTTCGGCCGGCTGGTATGCGATCAACTGCGGCAAGCTCGTCCTGCCGCCGATCCATCTCGCGCGCGGGCAGAAGTCGCTCACCTGGGGCGAGTCGCCGGCCGATCCCGTGATCGACCTCGTCAACAGCGTGCGCCTGACCTTCGCTCCGGTTGCCGCCGCCGGCCAGGTGTCCATCTCGCTGCTGGCGCCGGATCGGTCCGATATACCCGGCTCCGCAGGCGATGCCTTCCTCGATGTCTGGTCGATCGAAGCCGGGACGACGCTGCTGCATGACATCAATGCGACCATCCGGCTCGACAGCCAACTCCTCGGAGAACTCGGGTATTCCGATTCGGACGTGATGTTCTGGAAGTACGACAGGAACCAGTGGAATCCGCTTGCCGCCACCGCGTTCAGCGTCGATCCCAAGACCCATCTGCTGACCGGCGACATCGGCGACGCCGGCTATTTCGCCATCTCCGGCACGCCACAGCAGCAAATGGCCGCCTTGCAGTCTACAGTCGTGCCCGAACCGGCAGTGCTCTCGCTGCTGGCCTTGGGCGCAACCCTCCTCATCCGCCGTCGTCGTCTGTAGCCGCCACCGTTGATCGCGGTTCACCGCGGCGCTACTACGCGAAGGAGCGTTAGCTGGCGCGAGCGAAACCCCACCAACCGCCGCCAGCGCGAACACCGCCCGCATCACCTTGAAGCATCTGCGAGATCATTACTGCGAAGAGCATGAACCCTTGTTGGAGCACCTGATCTGGACCCGGCCCGGCACGGTCTGGTCCGCCGACTTCACCGAACCGCCCGCG